>JBIHZO010000073.1:0-11053 GCA_044231405.1 Cypionkella sp.
GTCCGAAAACGGCAAAAAAGTATCATCAACCTGCCGATGGTGTAGTAGCCCGCCCGCCGATTGCGCAGTAGCCTGTTAAAACGCCAAGGTGAAAAACCCAAGGCAGGACAACCGCGACAACCGGGCCTTGAGCATGGAATCGCGTGGGGAGGAGACCCGCATGAAGCCGGACTTGGAAGTCGTCCAGATTGGACGGTCGCAATCGTTCAAGGCGTGGGAACACGGCTATCCGTTTCATACGGTGCGCTGGCATTTTCACCCCGAATACGAGATTCACCATGTGGTCGCCACCTCGGGGCGCTATTTCGTCGGCGATTTCATTGGCAGTTTCGAACCAGGCAATCTGGTGCTGACCGGCCCCAACTTGCCGCACAACTGGGTCAGTGACGTGCCCGAAGGCACGGTGGTGCCGCTGCGCTGCCGCGTGGTGCAGTTTTCAGAAACCTTTGTGCCCTCGGCCAAGGAAATCCTGCCGGAACTGTCGGCCTGCAATGACCTGCTGGAATTCAGCCGCCGTGGTGCACTGTTCGGGGCTGCAACGACAGCCCACGTCGCCCCCTTGCTGGCCGAATTGGTCACCGCGCAAGGCATTCGCCGGCTGGAGGTGTTCATCGGGCTATTGGGTGTCCTGAGCCGGGCGTCGGATGTAACCTCGCTGACCTCGACCAGCTATCTGCCAGACCCATCGGGGTTCATGTCCACTGGTATCAACAACGCGCTGGCCTATATCAACGCCAACCTGACCGAGCCTTTTGGCGAACAGGATCTGGCCGATATTGCGGGCCTGAGCGTGTCAACCTTTTCACGCAGTTTCCGGCGGCATACCGGGCAGGCCTTGGTCAAATACGTCAACCGGTTGCGCATAAATCTGGCATGCCAGTTGCTAATGGGGCCGCAGGACATGAAGATCACGGATGTCTGCTTTTCATCCGGATTCAACAACATATCGAATTTCAACCGGCAGTTCATGGCACAAAAGGGCATGACGCCCTCGCGGTTCCGCGAATTGCTGGAAGAAAACCAACGCGCCGCTCAGGCGGCGTGACGAGGGAGGACTAACGCCAAGGCAACATGCTCACGTGGACCCTCTTGTCCGCGACCCGTCCATGTTTGTCCGGGCGACCACCAATTCCACGGGCCAGATGGCGGCGGGCACCTATCCGCCGGAAGATATCGGCTTGCCTGTTGGAACCCAAGGACGGCTCCCTGCGGCGACCCACGCAGACGGGCTGTAGCCATGAAAACGCGGTCACTTTGGAGGATACGATGAAGACTCTCACCACTTTTGGCAGCGCTTTTGCCCTGACCGCCCTGTTGGGCAGCGTGGCATTTGCCGAAACCACCGGCACAGTCGCGTTCCTGATGCCCGACCAGGCCTCGACCCGCTATGAACAGCACGACTTTCCCGGCTTTCAGGCCGAAATGACCAAGCTGTGCCCGGCCTGCACAGTGATCTATCAGAACGCCAATGCCGATGTGGCGCTGCAACAGCAGCAGTTCAATGCCGTGATCACCCAAGGTGCGACGGTGATCGTGCTGGACCCGGTCGATTCCTCTGCTGCCGCCGCGCTGGTCAGCCTCGCACAAAGCCTGGGCATCAAGGTCATCGCCTATGACCGCCCGATCCCAGACAAGACCGCCGATTACTATGTGTCCTTTGACAACAAGGGCATCGGCAAGGCGATTGCGGAATCGCTGATGGCGCATCTGAAGGAGATGGGTGTTCCGACCGACAAGGGCGGCATCCTGCAGATCAACGGCTCGCCCACCGACGCGGCTGCCGGTTTGATCAAGGACGGCATCCATGAGGGCATCGCTGCATCGGGCTATGCGACGCTGGCCGAGTTTGACACGCCGGATTGGGCGCCGCCGAAGGCACAGGAATGGGCGGCTGGTCAGGTCACCCGTTTTGGGGCGGACATCATCGGCGTTGTTGCGGCCAATGACGGCACCGGCGGCGGCGCGATTGCGGCGTTCAAGGCGGCAGGCGTGACCCCGGTTCCCCCGGTCACCGGCAACGACGCCACCACCGCGGCGCTGCAACTGATCATCGCGGGCGACCAGTACAACACCATTTCCAAACCGTCGGAAATCGTGGCTGCCGCTGCCGCCAACATCGCGGTGCAGTTCCTGAATGGAGAAACCCCGACCGCCGAGATGTCGCTGTATGACACCCCGTCGCAACTGTTTGTGCCCGCGGTTGTCACCCGTGAAAACCTGAAGGCCGAAATCATCGACAAGGGCATCAACACCGCTGCCGAACTGTGCGTGGACCGCTATGCTGCGGGCTGCGAAGAGTTGGGCATCAAGTAACCTTGCGATACCGCCCGACCCCCTTCCTCCCGCGGGGTCGGGCACCTTTGCGAACCGGACGAAAGGACTGGCCATGACCAATAAACCCAAGGGCGAACTGTTGCTGAGCCTGCGCAGTGTTTCCAAGACTTTCGGCGCTGTTTCGGCGCTGACCGATATCGACCTTGATGTGCATGCGGGCGAAGTTGTGGCCTTGGTCGGTGACAACGGCGCGGGCAAATCCACCTTGGTCAAGGTGCTGGCCGGTGTGCATGCGCCAACCTCGGGCAGCATTTCCTATCGAGGCCAGCAGGTCAGTCTTGGCAGCCCGGCCGCCGCATTGAAACTGGGAATTGCCACGGTCTTTCAGGATCTTGCCCTGTGCGAAAATCTGGATGTAGTGGCCAACATATTTCTGGGTCAGGAGTTGAACCCCCTGCGCCTGGATGAGGTGTCTATGGAGGTGCGGGCCTGGACCCTGCTGAACGAACTGGCCGCCCGCATCCCTTCGGTGCGCGAGCCGATTGCTTCCTTGTCGGGCGGACAGCGTCAGACCGTGGCCATCGCCCGGTCGCTGCTGCTGGACCCCAAAATCATCATGCTGGACGAACCCACCGCCGCCTTGGGCGTGGCGCAGACGGCCGAGGTGCTAAACCTGGTGGAACGCGTCCGAGACAAGGGGCTGGGCGTGATCATGATCAGCCACAACATGGCCGATGTCCGCGCCGTGGCCGACCGCATCGTGGTGCTGCGGTTGGGGCGCAACAACGGCGTCTTTACCCCTGACGCCAGCAATCAGGAGTTGGTCGGCGCCATCACCGGTGCCACCGACAATGCTGTGTCGCGCCGCGAAAACCGCATGGCGGAGGAGATGAAATGACCGATCTCAAACCAACTCTTGACCGCGCAGACAGCCGCGTCAGCCATGCCAGCGGCATCAAGGGCAGCATTGCCGCCTTTGTTGACCGGGTGAAATCGGGGGATCTGGGGTCGTTGCCGGTGATTGTGGGGCTGGCAATCATCTGGACCGTTTTCACCGTGCTAAACCCGATTTTCCTGTCTCCGAATAATCTGGTGAACATGCTGTTTGACTGTTCCACCGTTGGCATCATTGCCTTGGGCATCGTCTGTGTGCTGATGCTGGGCGAGATTGACCTGAGCGTGGGTTCGATGAGCGGTGTTGGCTCTACCATCATCGGGGTGATGTGGGTCAATGCGGGGGTGCCCCTGCCGCTGGCGATTGCGGCGGCGCTGGTTGTCGGCGCGCTGATCGGGACGTTTTATGCCAGCCTGCGCAACCGGCTGGGGATGCCCAGTTTCGTCTCCACCCTGTCGGGGTTGCTGGCGCTGTTAGGGTTGCAGCTGTATTTGCTGGGGCCAACCGGGTCGATCAACCTGCCCTATTCTTCGGCCATGGTGAACTTTGGCCAGATGCTGATCCTGCCGGCCTGGCTGTCTTATCTGTTGTGCCTTTTGCCGGGTGCGGTGATGCTGATTGTGGGCCTGCAAACCAACATCCGGCGGCAGGCGGCAAACCTGTCGGTTGGCTCGTCTGGTGGCCTGGTCCTGAAGGCGGGTCTGACCACGGTCGCCCTGTTGGCGGTGATCTTTTATCTGAACCTGGGGCGCGGCGTGCCGTGGATGTTTGCGCTGTTCGTGGCGTTGGTGCTGATCATGAACTATGCCCTGACCCGCACCCAATGGGGCCGCTCAATGAAGGCCGTGGGCGGCAATGCCGAGGCGGCCCGGCGGGCGGGCATCAACGTGCGCCGTATCTATATCAGCGCTTTCATGCTGTGTTCGACCTTTGCCGCGCTGGGGGGGGTGCTGACCTCGGCACGGCTGGCATCGGCCAGCCAGCAGGCGGGCACCGGCGACGTCAACCTGAACGCCATCGCGGCGGCGGTGATTGGCGGCACGTCACTGTTTGGCGGGCGTGGCAGCGCGTTTTCGGCCCTGCTCGGGATCATCGTGATCCAGTCCATTGCCAACGGGTTGACCCTGCTGAACCTGTCGTCGTCGTTGCGTTACATGATCACCGGCGGCGTCCTTGCGATTGCCGTCATCGTAGACAGCCTGGCCCGGCAAAGCCGCGTCTCGCATGGCCGCGCATGACGCCCGGCCCAAAGGAGAAGACCATGTCGGATGAACTGAACGGCAAAGTGGCCGCTGTAACCGGGGCTGCATCGGGGATCGGGCTGGAATGTGCCAGGACGATGCTGGGGGCAGGGGCCACCGTGTTTCTGGTGGACCGCGCCGAGGACCGCTTGCGTGCGATCTGTGCCGAATTAGGGCCAAAGGCGGTGCCGCTGGTGGTGGACCTGATGACCCCCGCCTCGGTCGCTGGCATGTTGCCTGCCATCTTGGCGCAGGCGGGCCAGTTGGACATTTTCCATGCCAATGCCGGCGCTTATGTCGGCGGCGATGTGGTGACGGGCGACCCTGACGCCTGGGACCGCATGTTGAACCTGAACATCAACGCCGCCTTCCGGTCGGTTCAGGCGGTTCTGCCCCATATGGTCAGCCGCGAGACCGGCGACATCCTGATGACCAGTTCCATCGCGGGCCTTGTGCCGGTAGTTTGGGAGCCGATCTATACGGCGTCCAAATTCGCGGTGCAGGCCTTTGTGCACACCGTGCGCCGTCAGGTGGCCAAGCATGGCATTCGGGTGGGGGCTGTCTGTCCCGGCCCGGTGGTGACTGCCCTGCTGGACGACTGGCCCCGCGCCAAGATGGACGAGGCGCTCGCCAATGGCAGCCTGATGCAACCCATCGAGGTGGCCGAGGCGGTGCTGTTCATGCTGACCCGCCCGCGCCATGTGACGATCCGCGATCTGGTGATCTTGCCCAACGCAACGGACCTTTGACATGTATCTAATTGGCATCGACGTCGGCACTGGCAGCGCCCGCGCGGGCGTGTTTGATCTGGGCGGGGCCATGCTTGGCTGCGCCAAGGCCGATATCACGATGTGGCGTGATGCCGGGATGATTGTCGAGCAATCCAGCGACCAGATCTGGGCCGCCGTCTGCGGTTCGGTGCGTGGCGCGGTTCAGGCGGCGGGCATTGATCCGGCGCAGGTGTCGGGCATTGGGGTGGATGCCACCTGCTCGCTGGTCGTTCTGGGGGCTGGCGGCGCGCCGCTGCCCGTGTCGTCTGGCGATCCGCAGCGCAATATCATCGTCTGGATGGACCACCGCGCCTTGGGTCAGGCCGAACGGATCAACGCCACCGCCCACCCCGTGCTGGCCTATGTCGGCGGTGTGATCTCGCCCGAGATGGAGACGCCGAAACTGCTGTGGTTGCGGGAAAGCCGACCAAAGGTGTTCGATGCGGCCTGGGCGTTCTTTGATCTGGCGGATTTCCTGACATGGAAGGCGACGGGGTCGCTCGCCCGATCCACATGCACCCTGTCCTGCAAATGGACCTATCTGGCCCATGAGGCGCGCTGGGATGCAAGCTACTTCAATGCCATTGGCCTTGGCGTGCTGGCGGATGAGGGCTTTGCCCGGATCGGCACCGAGGTTGTGGCCCCCGGCACAAGGCTGGCGCAGGGCCTGACAGCGCAGGCCGCCGCAGACCTAGGGTTGGCCGTCGGCACGCCGGTTGCGGCGGGCTTGATTGATGCCCATGCCGGGGGTCTGGGAACGGTGGGCGCGGTCGGGGACGATGCCACGCAAAACATGGCCTATGTCTTTGGCACCTCGTCCTGTACCATGACGACCACGCGCTACCCGGTGTTCGTGCCGGGTGTATGGGGGCCCTACCATTCTGCGATGCTGCCCGACATGTGGCTGAACGAGGGCGGCCAGTCTGCCGCCGGGGCCGCCATCGACCACCTGCTGACCCTGCACCCCGCCCACGCCGAGGCCGCCGCTCTGGCCGGGGCCGAAGGGTTGCCATTGGCCGTCTGGCTTGCCAACCGCGCCATGACCGCGAACCTGTCGGATGCCGCACTCCTTGCGACCGGGCTGCATGTGGTGCCCGAATTCCTGGGCAACCGCGCCCCCTTTGCCAACCCCCACGCCCGCGGCCTGATTGCGGGCATCGGCATGGGCCGGGATATGGACAGCCTGATGGCTCTTTACATGGCTGGGCTGTGCGGGCTGGGCTATGGTCTTCGTCAGATCATCAACACGCAGGTCGCCCATGGCGCGCCCATCCAGCGCATCCTGATCAGCGGTGGCGCTGGCAGCCATGACCTGGTGCGCCAGATTCTGGCTGATGCCACAGGCCTGCCGGTTGTGTCGACAAAGGCCGCCGAACCTGTGCTGCTGGGGTCGGCCATTCTTGGTGCGGTCGCGGGCGGTCACTATGACGACATCCCCAAGGCAATGGCCGGAATGTCCCAGGCTCAAGACACCTTCGCTCCTGTCACCGGGGATTTGCGCAGTTTGCACAGCCGCGCCTTCGCCGCGTTTGAGCTACTGCAGAAGGCCTCCCATGCGGTTTTGTAAGCATGCCAGAGGTAAACTAAGTTTTGGCATCTGCAATGATAGCGGATGATCACCTCGCCTGCAGCCAGCTGTTTCGGTAGCGTGCCATGCCGCTTCAGACCTTCGGCCGACCGACGTTTTGGGTGGCGCGGTCCCTGTAGGCTGCCAAGAAAACACTCGGGTCGGCGATGCTGAAGAAGGGCACCTCCATACTGCCCGGGCAGATCGCAACCACCATTTTCAATGGGATATGACGCACAACTATCATGTTGGTTTAGGGGGACATGGCCATTACTGCGTTTTGATAATCGGATTGAGCACAGCTAGGTTTTGAGCCGTATTGAAACGCGCATTGGAAGACATGGCCGTATCGGTAGATCTGGAACGGCAGGTTTTGGAACAAAGGACGTTGTTAACTCTAGGCCGCCGAAGGCAGCAAAGGGCGGAAAGTGACGTTGAGGGGGCTGACGCCCCCTTCTCGACCTTCAGGAACGGGGTGCCCAGCTTCTTGGCCTTGTCGGCGAGGTTTTCCTGGATGCCGTTCCCCGGGAAGACGAGAACACCTATGATGGGCGTTGTCGCAGAACTCTGACCGTGGACGATTAACATCGTTAAACCATGCGGTTAGACGGGCCGCATGAGCAAGCCGAACCCGCCGCTGCCACACGACCATAATTGACCGTCAGGCCACTGCGATCATCCCGATCCGCAAGAATGGGAGAGCGTGGAAAAAGGACTGCCCGGCGGCAGTTGCCAGAAACAATACTCTGGGCGTCACTCGGCATTATGGCCGGGGGGGTTCTGGAAGCGATGGACCGGATACCATGTCCTAAGCCGGATCGAGGCGAACTCTCTCATGGTTTGCACGCAAACCCATTGCCGGGTAACGGATGCGCTCGCTCAAGGCCTTTGGAGAACGCATAGCCGCAAGAGACCCGGACAGGTGCGGCCGCATCACCCGGGAAGATCTTGTCAGCAATCTTTGCAAGCTGACGCGGCGCCGCAGAAAGAAATCCAGACGTCGCCAGGATGACCTCGGCGCGATTGCCGCCATCGCGCAGTTCCTACCAGCAACGCAGACCGTCTGCGGGCAAGACAAGGGCCGGGATCAGAAGGTCGTCATCCGGTCGATGCAGATCGAGCCCGTTCAGCATAATGATCCGCCGTGGAAAATGCACCGCAGGCACGCGATCAGGCTCTTACACCAACCGGATTTCCAGCTTTGATCAGAGGCTGATCTCCTCCACCCCTTCCTCGTTGGGATCCTGCAACCTGTCCTCGCCGTCATCGGTCTGCCCCGCGACGGCGTCATCGATCGATATTCTGCTTAGGGGCGGTCTGGTGTGGTTGTCTGGAAGGCTCCTCTGTCCCGTCAAGGGCGAAAAGGTCGGATTGGGATCCAGCAGACGGGCAACGAATTCCAGGGTCGCGGCACGACGCGTCTGGGACAGATCCCACCTCCTGACCTCGACGCTATCCCTTCTGATAGCAAGCGACACGCCCGGAGCCCTGAGATGGAAGCCGCCGTCGATCCTGCCAAGTGATCCCGTGCGATTTGGGTCCAAGACCCGAAGCACCCGGCGACAGACACGTAAGACGTCCCCCAGCGATGGGCCGGTCGTCAAGGCGGTCCGCGCAGTTCGTCGATGAGATCGACCGTCAAGGTTTCCAATCGCCCAATTTGATCCGTGGTCTGGCTGATGCGCTTGTCCATCACCGCCAGCGCCGCGCCCAGGCGCGCGTCTTCCGTCAAACGATCGAGCAAGATTCCCTGAACCTGCTCCTGCCGTTTCGCCATGGCTTCCAGCGCCTGCGCGATATGCGTCAGACCCTGGGCGAGGTCGTCGATCTTCCCTTCCTTCGCGCTTCCGGCGCTCTGCAGCAGGCTCGTGAGCCTCCATAGCAAAGGGTGCAGATGACCTAGCGTCAGCTTCAGATCCTGCAATGCAACCGCGATGTCTTGCCCAGTCGTCATTCAACTTCTCCAGCCAGTTTCCGGTATTCGCAAAGCGCCCGGTCAGTTCGCCAGCGATATGTTTCGCGACGGCGGCCTGGGCCAGATGCAGACCCAATAGCGTCGAAAAAGTCGTCAAGGCCCCTGCGATGCGGGCGAGGACGGCACCGATGCCGGCGGGGCCAGAAATCTGGCGAGCGTGCTGTTCAAGCAGTCCAATGCGCTTGATTGCCGCTGCGTCAAGGTCTCCAAGGCGAGCAACTTCCGCCGGATCAAGTGCATTTCCTGTTCGCTTGTCCGGTTGGCGATTTCCAATGCCTCGATCCGCGCCTGCAGGGCGGTCAAACGAACTGCGTGATCCCGATCGATCCGGTCCATCAAGTCCAGAAACCGGCGCTCCACAGGTGTTGGATGTGTCATGATTTGCCTTGATGCCGCTGACCTTCAGCGAGCCCGTGATTGCGTGGTGTCGAGAGGGAATGAGCCGCGGCAATGCTTCGGGAGCCTCCGCCAACCATTGCGAAATATCCCAGCAAGGGTGCGGCCAATCCCCCTTGCCATAGCGTGCGACATTGAATGCAGCCTTGGAATTCCAGGCTTCCGTGAACCGATGTGGTGCAGCTGCAAGTTGGGCCGCCCGTGCGGCCGCTTGGGCCTCCAGAACTTCGGGATCGTTGAGCCATGGCTTTCCCAAAAACTCGGCAGCAAAGACCCGACCGCGCAAGCGCAGACGCTCTTTGACTGGCGCTGCAGGGTCACCGACAGTTACAGAATTCCGTGTGTAGCCCAACACAGACCAACCTTGCCGACTGACATGGTTCTGCAAGAAGGCAAGCACGTCATTGCGCGAGGTAACGTGCCCCGCATCTACTTCGGCCAGAAGAAGATTCAGCAGATCTTCGCGCTGGTCGATTTCCGGTTGAAGACCGGCGCGGCGGGCTTCGGCCTCAAGTTTCAGCTGCCAATCCGGCCGGGCAAGATTGCGGCACCGCGCCGGATCTTCGGGATCCGACCAGCCGAACCGGGCGTTCACGACATCGCGCATCGCCTGCCAGAGCCGGGGGGCTTCGCCAAAGGGTGTCGGTGGATGCGGATTGTAGCCGAAAGGACGCTCGCCAGGGAAAACCGCGCGCGGCAATGCGACGTTCACTTCCAGCCGGCCCGTATGTGTATGCGTTGTGACATAGTATACTGGTCGTGCCGGTGCCGGTATTCCGGGCCAAAGTGTTTGAACAAACAGCCCCAGCGCAAGGTCGACTTGACGTCGCAACACCGGATCACCCGCATTGAACGCCCCGACGTCGACATCGCCATGGGCAAAGGACATGAGACCGAAACGATATTTGCGCTGGAACGGTAGCGCCGCGATGGAGCGTCTGAGGCCCTCCGACCTACCATGCAGGATTTCTGGAGCAGGCTCGCGCACGACGGCGACCTTTGCCCCTGCGATCTCTTTCATCACAATAGCCGAATCCATGTAATCGGTTAGGGCACGATAAACATCAGCCCCCCTGCCCTGTCCCTGCGCGGCGGTATTGTCGTGCTGATGCGAAAATCCACTCAGCACGTGCGGTCGTCCACTTCGGGCAAGGCCTGCGGATACTGCGGCAAGAACCCATCAATCTGGCTTTCGATGCGGTGCAGCGAAAGCAGCAGACGGCCCGCTTCCAGGCGAGACGTCCGGTCGGCGATTTCAGTGGCAATGTCCTCCAAAAGGGTCGCCAGCTGTTGCTGGCGCGCCAGAATGCGCAGCCAATCCTGCCGAGGCGAAGTCGGCCGCCGTAGACCGCATCCGATCAGATAGGCGCTGACGCTCAGCCCAACATCTGCTGCATAGCGCGTAATGGCAGCACGCTCCTGCGCGGTCGGGTTCAAAACAGGCCACTTTCTCCGCAGGTCTGCCTCGTTCTTCTTCGGTCGCGCCATCTTATCGCCCCACGACATCGGTGTTCAAACCAGTCTCCGCGACACACCCGAAAATGGACGCACGCGAAAATGCCGTTCGATGCATTTTTTTGAACTTTTTTGGCAGGCCTTGTTGGTGACTTCGGGCATCGAGGCCAAAACTTATCTTATTCTATGATAAATGCTGGCGCCACGAGGGGGCGCCCGCAGAACTGCGGAGGCAGGACTAAAGCTGATCCTATCAGAAGAAGACCTCCTCCTCCTTGCGGTCAGAAATGGTCGCCAGAAAGGACGCCAAGGTCACTTCGGCCGGACGATCTTCTTTCCAATAGCGATCCGCCACCAGATAGACTGCGGCAATTTCATCGGGATGCAGATTACAGATTTGGTCGCTCACATCCTCGTCGAGAAGATCATCATCATCGATCTCACGCGCAACATTCAGACGGAATTCCCCATCCAGCGGCG
>JBIHZO010000407.1:0-3547 GCA_044231405.1 Cypionkella sp.
GCCGGTGCTGCCCTGCGTCGCCGTTGTCAGCTACGCGGACCCGCCACAGGATAGCCCCGGTGGCGAACCACCAGGCAAACAGGGCTATTGCTGCGGCAAGCCACGGGTTGTCGGTCATGGGCGGTTGCCCCTGATAGGGTCGGCGGTCAATAGACCGGCTCCAGCCGCACGTCTTTGGGCGGTGTGCTTTTGATCACCGGGATGGTGTACAGCGACACAAAGGTGGTCAGCGCCTTGGTGGCAGCCAGTTTGTGCGCCATCCAGCCGCCGACACCGCCCTTGCGTTTGGCCGCATCCATCGCCCGGAACGCCTCCAGCATCCGGCGCAAACCGGGCAGCCAGCGCGGGTGGTCGATGTCCACCTCTACCGGGAACACTTGCCGCGCAATGGTCGATGTCTTGCGGAACACCTCTTGGTCGTACCATTCGATATCGACGCCGAGGGCCTTGTGAAATTCGGGCCGGGCGTGGTCGCGCACATACATCGTCGAGTAAACGGCGGTCAGGAAGAACCGGATCCACAGTTTGTTGACGAACCCATTGGTCAATTTCGGGTCGGTGCGCATGATCAGCGCAAAGGCCTCGCCATGGCTGAACTCATCATTGCACCATTCGCGGAACCATTTGAAAATGGGGTGAAAGCGCTGTTCGGGATGCGCCTCCAGGTGGCGGAAGATGGTGATGTAGCGGGCGTAGCCGATCTTTTCCGACAGATAGGTGGCGTAATAGATGAACTTCGGCCGGAAATAGGTGTATTTCTTGGCCTTGGTCAGAAAGCCCAAGTTCACCGCAACCCCCGCCTCACGCAGGGCGTCGTTGATGAAACCGGCATGACGGGCCTCATCGCGGGCCATGTAGTTGAACAGCTCGCAGATGTCGGGATTGTTGCCGCGCCGCTTCATTTCCTTGTACAGCACACAGCCCGAAAATTCGGCGGTGCAGGAGGACACCAGAAAATCGACGAACTCCACCCGCAGCTTGGGGTCCATACCGGCCCAGTCCGCATCCCATTCGGCGTTCTTCTTGAAATGGCCCTTGTTCGGGTCAGATTTCATCTGCCCGATCAGCTTGTCCCATGCGGGCCGGATCGACGACACGTCCAGACGGTCCATTTCCGCGAAGTCCGTGGTGTAGAAACGCGGGTTCAGCAGGGTGGTTTCGGTGGCCATCGCCGTGGTGTCGACAGTGGGTTCCACGATGATTTCGGGTTCCATATGGTCGGGGAACAGGTCTTGCGGGGTAGCGTTCACAGCGTCACCTCATCGGAAAAGGAAAACTCGCACAATTCCATGAACCCGAAATCGCCGGTGGCGCGGGTCCACAGCCGTTCGAGCCAGTTGGCGCGGGTGATGGTGGCGGTGCGGTCTTCGATGATCAACTCGCCGTAGGCAGCCAGAATTGGGGCGCCATGCACCAGCACCTCATCGCCCGGATAGACCACGGCACCGTTGTTGAAGCGCACATGCGCGTGCAGGCTTTCGAAGCGATGGCTGACCTCTACGGTGCAGGGGACGCGTTCCGCTTTCTTGGTAAAGATTCCCATGATTTGGTTCCCATTATTATATTCACAGTTGTGACATGAGCCGTTCGAACGCGGCCCTGTTGTCGGATCCGAATGCGCCCAGTTCTGCGCTCCATCCGGTGTAGTCATCCACTGCCGTCAGACGGCCGTTTGCATACTCCACAATACGCAACGGCAACAGTTTGTCGACGCCAGCCGTCAACCGCGCGCGCTCTAACCCGTTCTGAATGACGGTGATGAAGCCTCCATGCGGCAAATCCATCAGAACAGAGCCATCCGCCGCCAGAACGGTGACGGCCTGCGCCCCGCCACCCTGAAGGATGATGCTGCGTTCTGCCACAATCTCGGCAGGTTTTGGCACGCCCACGGGGGCGCGCCCGGTCAGAACCGCAAAGCCCACCACAGCGACGCTGGCCAGCACAAGGGCCAACATGGCACGCAGCAGCGGCTTGGGGATCATATCCTTGTCGTTGGAAGGGCGGGCGGGTGATTGCATCGCGCGCCTCTATTCCGCCGCCATCGCCAGACCCAGCGGGGCATGGGTCACGGTTGGCATGTTCAGCCGGGTTTCGGCCGCATCGGCCAGCAGCTTGGCCACCCGCGCGGCATCGGGGATACAGCGCAGCGCCGGTTGGGTTTTGGCAAAGTGCCACGGACGCACATGCGGCCAGCAGACCAGATAGGAAATCCGCGTCTCGCCCAGCGTTTGCAGCGCGATGGTGCCGGCACCGGTGCCTTTGCCCGAAAGGCTGGCCGCACCGATCTGCTTGAACGGCAGGTTCAGCGTGACGGTCAGCGCCGCCCCGATCCGCATCGCCACGCGTGCGGTGGTGATGGTGTAAACGGTGGACCGCGCCTGCACGACAGCCATGCCATACAGGATCGCGCAAGCCACCGCGCCGATTGCAAGGTAGGGCAGCATCACTGCCACAACCGACCCCACCGACCCATCAGCCACCATGGCGGCACGCCAGACCGCCAGCGCCACAAAATAGCCCGCAACCCATGTCACCTTGAAGGCGTCACGGGCGAGGGCAAGGCTGTCGGGCCTGCCCTGCCACAGCAGGTCCTCGCCCAAGGGCGGCCGCTCGGGCAACCCAAGCACCGGCTCTATGGCGAAATCGTCGTGGCCGCTCATGGTTTCCACCCCAGCGAGCCGCCCTTGCGCTTGTCTGCGGCGTAAAGGGTGCCGCCGGCGTAATAGGCGCTGATCTTTTCTTCTTCCAACAAGGTCACCTCTGTCAGCGACTTAGTGCCCGGCACGCCGTCGAACAGGTCGGACGACAGCGAATTGATCCGCACCCGGTCTTTCCAGATTTTCACCATCGGCATCGGCACAAGGCAGCGATGACCCGAGTTCAGGTTGATTTCCAGATAGCGCACCAGCTGTTCCGGGGCATCAACCCACATGTCGGAAATCCGGCCCACAATTTCATTGTCATTGGCTTGCACCGGCAGACCACGCGGATCGCGCCCGGCTGACACCACAAAAGCCGGGGCCTGCGCCATCGGCACCAGTTTGTTGTGACCGTGACCGTCGAGTTCCGGCACATCGCGGCGTGGGGCCCAGGCGGCAGGGCCGACACCGTCGGTCATCGGGTTGCCAAGGGGCGCGTGCGGAAATCCTTCGGAAGCGGCGGTGCGGCCCAAGGCCACTTCGCGGGCTTCGCGCGCACCGTTCGGCACCGTCACCTCACCGCGCCCGTGCGGCAGCAGGAAGGTCTTCGGCGCGGGCAGCGGGAACGGCCCCTGATTTGGAGCGGCGGTGCCGTTTTCCAGTTCCAGCGGATAGCCTTCGCGCATGTTTTCGGTCTGCAGATAGTAGACCAGCAGCGCGAAAAAGCCCCAGAAGAGCCAGATCGCAAGCGAAGCAAGGTCGAAGTTGCCAAAGAAAGTTGTGCCCAGCATTGGGTTGTCCTCCGGGTCAGTTGGGAAAGTCGACAAGGCCCAGACGGGCGGTGTCGGTTTGGGATTGCGGGGTGAAGAGCGTGACGCGCACCAAGGGGGCAATCGCGACAAGTGTGA
>JBIHZO010000061.1:0-11574 GCA_044231405.1 Cypionkella sp.
GGCAAAGCCGATCTGACGCTTTATCAGTTCAACACCCGCACGGCGAAGCACTACTTTTGCAGGACCTGCGGCATTTACACCCATCACCAGCGTCGTTCTGACCCAAACCAGTTTGGCGTGAATGTGGCCTGTATTGAAGGCGTCAGCCCCTTTGACTTTGCAAAGGTTCCGGTGATGGACGGCGTTTCCCATCCGACAGATACCCGCGGCAAGGCGCAGTGCGCCGGAACACTGCACTATGTCCCGTCACAGCCATAGGCCAGCCCCCGGCAAGTCCAAAAGCTCGAAACGTTAAAATTCCCCTAACTTCACCACCTCAACCCATTGATACCAAACACTTCTCAAAAGGTCCCGAGTTGGGACCTCACCTCGGTTCCCGCAACTGTGGCCGGATCGGGATTTCCTTCAGCAGGCCCCCCACCCCCATCGCCGCGATATCCGCGCCCGAAACCGAAATCCCGCAGGCCAGCCGCTCCAGCACCCAATCGGCCCCGTTCAAGGCAGGCGAGCGCGCACAGCCCGGCAGCCCCACCACCGGGCGGCCCCCAAGATTGCCCAGAAACAGCAGGTTCCCCGGATCCACCGGCATGCCGAACCGCAGCACGCTGCCCCCCGCCGCCCGCACTGCCTGCGGGGCGGTGTCATACAGGTCCGACGTCGCCGACCCGGTCAGGATCAGCACCATATCGCCGCCCGCGCGCAGCAACGCCACCGCCAACGCCGCCTCGTCATGTGCCACCACCTGCACCGCCGCCAACTCCATCCCCAAGGCCCGCAACCGCGCCCCGATCACCTGCGCCCCCTTGGCCGACAGTTTGGGGTCCTGCCCCGGCACCTCGGTCAGGATCAACGTCGCCGCCCGCATCACCACCGGCCGCACCCGCAGCGCCGCCCGCGCCGCATCACAGGCCCGCGCCAAAGCCGCCGCTTCCACCGCATAGGCAATGATCTTGACCGTCCCCACCAATGTGCCCGCCGCGACCCGTGTCAGCGGTGCCAGCGTCGCCAAGGTGATCGCCGGGTCCACAAGGTTCAGCGTCCCCACCGCGCCCGCGTCCACCTCCACCAGCCCCGGACCCACCGCGTTCAGATTGACCCGGCCGGTGAAGGCCTCTGTCACCCCCAACCCCTGCCCTGCCGGATCGGGCACCAAGGCCCGCGCCAGCTGCGCCGCCGCCTGATCCTCGGCGACATCCCCCGGCTCCAACCGCGCCACCACCACCTGCGTCAGCCCGGCCTGCGCCAGCGCCGCCAGATCGCCCGCGCCCAGAACGCAACCCTTGCGCAGGCGCGTGGCCCCCAGCTGCACCGAATGGGCCAGCACCGCGCCCTTGGCCTGATCAAGAGGAACCGGACCGAAGCGCATCAGCCCGCCCGCAAGACTTGGGTGATCTGGGCAAGGATCGACACGGCAATCTCGGCCGGGGTTTTTGCGCCGATGTCCAAACCGACCGGAGCGTGAATGCGGGCGATCTCCGCAGCGGCAAAGCCCGCCTCTTGCAACCGCTCCACCCGCTTGGCATGGGTTTTCTTAGACCCAAGGCAGCCAAGATAAAACGCAGGCGACCGCAACGCGAACCGGATCGCTGGGTCGTCCAGCTTGGGGTCGTGGGTCAGCGTCACAATCGCGCTGCGGGCATCGGGGTGCAGCGCCGCCAGCGCGTCATCGGGCCAATCATCGAGGATCACCTCGCCCGGAAACCGCTCTGCTGCGCCAAAGGTTTCGCGGGGGTCGATCAGGGTCGGATCGTAACCTGCCAGCCGCGCCATTGCCAGCAGCGGCTGTGCGATGTGGACCGCACCCACCACGATCAGGCGCAGGGGTGGGTTGTGCGGCGCGATGAAACGGTCGCCGTCCACGCCCGCCTTGTCGCTGCGCAACCGTGCATCCACCGCCAGATCGGTCCCGGCGGGCAGCAAAGCGCGCGACCAGTCGGAGAGGTTCACGGCATAGGCCACGGCCTGCCGGGCGCTGCGCGCCGCCACCAGTTCGGCCAGCACATCCGCACAAGGGGCCACAGGCTCCACCAGAACCTTGATGGTGCCACCACAGGCCAAACCCACGGCAAAAGCGGACTCGTCTGTCACACCGAAGGTCAGCATCCGCGGGATGCCATCGGCCAGAGCTTCCAGCGCCTCGGTGACGACGGCGCCTTCCACGCAGCCGCCCGACACGGACCCCATGATCTGCCCCGCCCCCGAGATCGCCAATTGACTGCCGGGTTGGCGGGGGGCCGAGCCCCAGGTTTCGACCACGGTCGCCAAGGCAGCGCCCCGGCCTTCGCGGTGCCAGTTCAGGGCAATTTCGGGGATGGTGTCATGGGTCATGGTGGCCTCCTGCTGGCCGACTATGCGGCAAGTCCGGGGCCTGAGCCATTGGCAAAAGGTGGGGAGTGTTTGGGCAGGGCGTCGCCTTGCATTTGCTTCAGCAGGGGTTTCACACCCCCGCACCCCCGTGGGATATTCTCAGGCAGATGAAACGAAAGTTTTGGCTGATTCAATCTAAAGTCCTGCAGCAAGGCTTTGCAACCCGCCATGCAAAAAGGCCCCGAGGTTTCCCCCGGGGCCTTTCATCCTGTCTTGGTTCACTTCGCCTTGCGCAGCAGCGGCGTGATGATGCGGACGGCCACGCGGCGGTTGCGGGCTTCGTCCTTCAGGGTGTCGATGCGCAGTTCGGACTCGCCATAGCCTTGGATCACCATGTTTTCCGGCGGGATATCGAAATACTCGGTCAACGCCAAGGCCACCGATTCCGCGCGGCGGTCTGACAGGGCAAGGTTCATCGCGGCCTTGCCTGTGGCATCCGTATGACCTTCGATCAGGAACATCTCGCCGGGATTGTTGTCGATCATCTCCTGCATCAACCGGCCCAGATCAGCCAGATCTTCGGCTTCACTGGCCTTCACGGCGGCGGAACCGCTGTCGAAGGTGATGGTGTCGACATCTATCATCGCCGCAAGCGCGCGCACTTCGGCGATCTCGCGGATCTGGCGCAGGCTGAAGGTGCGGCCCAGTTTGGCGATGTCTTTGGCGGCCAGCGCGGCCTTCAGATCGGCATCATCGTCCTGGGTCGAGATCACCACACGTTTGGTACGCGGCTTGGGCAGGTCTTTGACCACAACGTATTCTTCGGGTTCAAGATCGTTGATGAGGACAAGTTCGCGGCCCAGCTCATCATATTGCGCGCGGCGCAGCACCCGGCCGGAGGCGTCACGGATGGTGACGATCTGGGTGCCGTCAGGACGTTCTACGATGGTGCGGGTGGAGCCGTCACGGTAGGTTTCGGTGCGCACGTTCGATCCGGGGCGACGGATGACCGCATCGTCGTCCTTGTAGACCTGATAAGTGCCGTCGGGTTTCAGCACGACCACGCGGTCGCCGGTGTTGGACACCACGCGGCGCTCTTCTTTCTTGTTGCCCTCGTTGATGATGGCCCCGACCACCAGCGCGCCCAGCACGACCAGGCCCACCTTTTCCAGATCGGACAGACGGTTTTTCTTGCCATCTGCCAAGGCGACGGGCGCGCGGGCGAATTCCTCACTGGAGGTGCGCGCGCTTTCGGTGGTCAGCAGTTCGGTGACGGTGGCGACAGCTTCGGCCGGCACCTCTTGGTCGGCAGGTTTGGTTTCTGCAGCGTCAGCCGCGACCACGAGTGCCGCCGCTGCGCCCAACGCTGCCGGGTCGATGGTTTCCGGCTCCGCCAGCAGGTTCGACAGGGTTTCGACTTCGGTTTCGGTGGGCACCAAGGCCTCGACCGGAGCGGCGGCCTCTTCGGTGGCCTCTGGCTCGGCGAATTTCAGGCCGGCAGCGGGGTCGATCAAGGTGCCATCTTCCTGCACCTTCAACTCGGCTTCAGCGGCGGCAAAGGCGGCTGCTTCTTCCTCGGCGATTCTGGCGGCGGTTTCTGGGTCGATCACCTCGACAGTTGCGGCTGGCTCGGCAGTTGCCGGATCTGCCACAGGTTCTTCGGTCGGGATGGGTTCGGCCACCGGCTCTTCAATCGGAGCAGGCTCCACTGCTGGCTCTTCGGCCGGCGCAGGCTCCACGGCTGGCACTTCGGCCGGGGCAGGTTCAACTGCTGGCACTTCGGCCGGCGCAGGCTCCACTGCGGGCACTTCGGCCGGAACGGGCTCCACTGCGGGCTCTTCGGCCGGAACGGGCTCCACTGCGGGCACCTCGATCGGGGCAGGTTCTGAAGCGGGGTCCGCAGGGGCAGCGACGGCCTCGTCGGCAGCGTCGGAAGCGGCGGTTGCTGCCTCTGCCTCATCGGCGGCGGCTTTGGCGACGGCGTCTTGATCGTCCGAGGCTGCCGCTGCGGCGGCTTCTTCCGCAGCCGCTTGATCTGCGGCGGCCTGTGCGGCAACCGCTTCGTCTTGGGCGGCCTGAGCGGCGGCCGCCTCGGCAGCAGCGGCTTCATCGGCCAAAGCCTGAGCAGCGGCGGCCTCATCGGCTGCGGCTTGGGCAGCGGCGGCTTCTTCGGCGGCGGCCTGATCAGCAGCCGCTTGGGCCGCGATGGCTTCTTCTTCGGCGGCGGCGGCGGCGGCGGCCTCTGCGGCGGCGGCCTCGTCGGCTGCGGCTTGGGCAGCGGCGGCTTCTTCAGCGGCGGCTTGTGCGGCTGCGGCTTCTTCGGCGGCGGCCGCTTCGACGGCGGCAGCCGCTTCGGCGGCGGCTTGTTCGGCAGCGGCGGCTTCTGCGGCGGCGGCTTCGGCAGCGGCGGCTTCAATGGCGGCTTGCTCGGCAGCGGCGGCTTCTGCCGCGGCGGCTTCGGCCATCGCAGCCTCTATCGCTTGCGCCTGATCGACATAGTCGTCTGGATTGCAGGCCAGATCGGCAGACGGTTCGCACAGTACCGACCCGTCAGCGGCCACGACATAGCCATCTTCGGTCAGGGTCTGCGCCATTACGGGCCAAGGCTGTACGTTGATCAAAGCCAGAGACAATGCGGTGGTCGAGTTCAATAAACGCTTCATAAGTCGTCCTTTCAGGGTCCGTCCATGGCCCGGCGGTTCGGTGCGAATCCGTCAGGCTGATGGGGCGAAGAAACAGCAATATCGTCTGTTATGCGATAACATCGGGCGGAATTCAGCCCCTTTCACGGGGTTACGGCGCGCTATCGCCTAGCAACTTCATCAAGCGGTGCTTTTCGCCGGCGTCAGCGCCGTCCGAGATCACATCGCCCAGCGCCTGCAAGGACGCGATGGAATGTCCGGCGCGAAAGCTGTCCACATGCGGCAGCATTGCCCGGATGCCGCCGGCGCGCGGGGCAAAGCCTTGCCAGCGCAGCAGCGGGTTCAGCCAGATCAGGCGGCGACAGGACAGGTGCAGCCTTTGCATGGCCGCCCCCAAGGCTCCTTCGTCGTCGCGGTCAAGGCCATCGGTGATCAACAACACCACCGCCCCCTGCCCAAGCACGCGGCGCGACCAGTCTCGGTTGAAAGCGGCCAGCGAAGTGCCAATCCGAGTGCCGCCCGACCAGTCCTGCGCCTCTGCTCCTGCCAGCTTCAACGCCTGATCGACATCGCGGTTCCGCAGATGCCGGGTGATATTTGTCAGCCGCGTGCCAAAGGTGAAAGCATGCACCCGCGCCCAGCCCTGCCCGCGCTTGTTGGCCACCGCGTGGGCGAAATGCAGCACCATACGGCTGTATTGGCTCATCGACCCCGAAATGTCGCAAATCACCACCAGATTGGGCCAGCGCGTCCGCGGTGCGCGGTGGTGCAGCGCCATGATCTCTCCACCCGTGCGCAGGGCCGCCCGCATCGTGGCGCGCGGATCAATGGCGCGGCCCTGCGCCGCCTGTGCCATGCGCCGGGTCTGCAGCGGTTTGACGGGCAGCGACAGCCCGGCCAGCATTTGTTTGGCCAGCACCACCTCAGCCACCGACATTTGCTCAAAATCCAGCGTCTTGAGGCGTTCCTCGGCGGATTGGGTGGCGCTGGCGTCAATATCGATCTGTTGATCTTCGCCTTTGGTTTCGGGAAACTCTGGCGGCGCGGGGACTTTGCCATCCAGCAACGCCTCGGCCGCGCGTTTCTCGCCCGGATCGGCAAGGCGTTCCTCTTGCACGCCGCGCACGGACGGGATCAGAAACGACATCATTTGTTCCAGAAACTGCGGATCGCGCCAGTACAGGCGGAACACCTGATCAAACACCGCGCGTTCCTCGGGTCGGCTGACCAGCACGGCTTGCAGGGCGTGGTAGAAATCCATCCGCTGGGTGAAACCCACGGCGGCAATCGCCCGCACCGCCTCTATCACCCGGCCAGGACCAATCGGCAGACCCGCGCGACGCAAGGCACGGGCAAAATGCGCGATGTTCTGCGCCAGCTTGCCATCCTCGGGCAGAGCCAGATCAGCCATGCCAGACCCGTTGCAGGTTTTGCGCATGCACCGCCTCGTAGGGTGCAAAGAACCGCAAGGTGCCGTCGGCCAGCCCCGGCGCAATGGCCTGCGCCATGGCCAAAGGCGCGGCAGGATCGGCCGTTTGCAGATGGCAGATATAGTCGGCGGTGGCCGTCAACAGACCCGGCCCATACCCCCCCGTCGCAATCACCTCGGCGTCACCATGATTCGGCAGCACCCATTGCGCGCCCAGCGCCGACAAGCGGCCAAGATCAGCCAAATGCGCGCCGAACGCCCCCGGATCGCCGACATAGGTCACACAATCCTCGACCGTGTCACCTGCCAGCAGGATGCCACGTTGGGGCAGCCAGATCACGGTGGCGTCATCAGAATGAATGTTGCAGGTCAGCAGCTCCACCGCCTCGCCACCCAGATCCAACACCATGCGCCCATCAAACAGCTGATCAGGCAAGATCAGCGGATCAATAGCGGGCAGCCCGTGAAAACTGCCATCCTCTATCCCCGGCCGGTTTTGCGCCAGATGCGCCGCCGTCCGCACATTGGCAATCACCGCACAGCCTGCAAAAGCTTCGGTTCCCGCCACATGATCCAGATGCCAATGCGACAGCACCACGCGGATACCGCGCACGCCCCGCGCCGTCAAAGTCTCCTTGATAAAATGCCCATGCGGCACAGAAACATGGGTGTCATAAACAATGGCCTGATCCCCTGAAATCAGCGCATAGGATGCGATCCCCAAGGACAGCGCCCCATCATCCACCCAGTTCGGCGCTTCGGCAAAACGGTGGTCCGCCACCCGCCCGTCATAAAACGCCAGAATACCCGGGTGTGGTTCCAGCACCCGCAGATGATGCAGCATTACGCCAACCCTCCGTTCATGCCATACCCCCGTTCACGCCAGACCCTTGCGCACCTCATCCAATATCTTGCGCGCCTCCAGCCCCTGCAGTTTCTGAATGTCATCCTGATATTTCAGCACCGCCCCCAGCGTATCAGCAATCACCTCGGGCGAAAGCTGGATCACGTCCAGCGCCAGCAGACACTTCGCCCAGTCAATCGTCTCCGCCACTCCGGGTTTCTTGAACAGGTCCTCGGCGCGCAACCGCTGCACAAAGGCCACCACCTCGGCCGACAATTGCGCCTGCGCTTCCGGCACGCGGGCGTTCAGGATCTGCAACTCTCGATCAAAGCCGGGGTAATCGACCCAGTGATACAGGCAGCGGCGCTTGAGCGCGTCATGCACCTCACGCGTGCGGTTCGACGTCAGAATGACAATCGGTGGCTCGGGGGCCTTGATGGTGCCAAGTTCCGGGATGGTGACCTGGAAGTCCGACAGCGCCTCCAGCAAAAACGCCTCAAACGGCTCATCGGTGCGGTCCAGCTCGTCGATCAGCAGCACAGGCGCGCCGCCTGCCTGCGGGCGCATGGCGGCCAACAACGGGCGTTCGATCAGGAAATCTTCGGTGAACAGGGAATCGCGCCCCGAAGCCTCACCGGACCGGATCGCAATCATCTGCGCTGCAAAATTCCACTCGGCGACGGCCGACGCCGCATCCAGCCCTTCGTAACACTGCAACCGGATCAACCTTCGTCCCAGACCCGTGGCGATGGCCTTGGCGATCTCGGTCTTGCCAACCCCGGCCTCGCCCTCCAGAAACAACGGCTTGCCCAGCTTCAACGCCAGAAACACCACCACAGCCAAGGCCCGCGCAGCAACATAGCCCTGCCCCGCCAGCATCGCCTCAACGGCCTCGATCGACTTTGGCACCTCAGTCACGCGTGTTCTCCTCATCCCAAAGCCAAGCTGACCCCACCCCCGCGAATGGTCAAGCGCCCCAAGCCCACCTGCGACCAAAGCACACCCCAAGTTTACCCCTTCCCTTCGGCGTTCATCTTGGCTCAAATATCCCCGCCGGAGGCAAGCGACACTGCGGCCAAACCAAAGGTACAGAATGCGCGCCACACTTCTGCTGGGTGTCAAAAATGAAGGCGCGTTCCTGCTGGAATGGCTGGCGCATCACCGTGCCTGCGGATTCACCGATGTTCTGGTCTACTCCAACGATTGCAGCGATGGCACCGATGCGATGCTGGACCGGCTGCAGGCCTTGGGCTGGCTGACCCATGTGCGCAACGACGGCCCGCATCAGGAAGGCCCGCAATGGGCGATGCTGAAGGCCGCCGACAATCACCCTTTGGTGCGCCGCGCGGACTGGCTGCTGTTTTGCGACATTGATGAGTTTGTGAACATCCACGCAGGCGACCGCACCTTGCCCGCCTTGCTGGCCGCCCTGCCCGATGCCACCGCGATCCCTTTGACGTGGCGGATGTTTGGCAACGCAGGCGTGATCGAAGATACCGATCAGACCGTGACAGAAACATTCACCCATGCCGCGCCCGCCACAATCGGCTGGCCATGGCGGGCGCAACTGTTCAAGACTCTGTTTCGCAACGACGGCAGCTACCGCAAACTGGGCGTGCACCGCCCGCGCAGCCCGGACCCCGACCGGATGGCGGCGCAACGCTGGTTTGACGGATCGGGCCGCGCCCTGCCCGCCAGCTTTCACACCGGGCGGATATTCTCGGATTACAGCCGCGACAATTACGGGCTGGTGCAGTTGAACCACTATGCGCTTGGTTCGATGCAGGGCTATCTGGTAAAGGCAGACCGTGGCCGCGCCAACCGCGACGCGTCCAGCTTTGATATGGGCTATTGGGTGGAGCGGAATTTCTCTGAGGTTGAAGATCGTTCCATCCTGTCACTGAACAGCCGGGCTTTGCGCGAAGAGTTGCACGCAGACCCGGTGCTTGGCCCTTTGCACCGCACGGCGGTGGCGTGGCGGCGCACGCGGTTCTTGACATTGATGCAGGAAGAGCCTTGGCGGGCACTGTTTGGGCGTTTGTTGATGACTCCCGCCTCGCGCAGCTTGGGGGCAGAGGCGGCGCAGCAGATCTTGCGCTATGCTCAACGCGGCGACATCGCAAAACCTTGATTTTTCAATCTCCTACGCTGGCTTTGTGAAACAATCGCGCCTCACTGTTGCGTTCTGACGCGCAATATTGGCCCTGTTTTCCTTGCTGAAATCCACCTTTCCGGCGATACTGATCTGGTTCGAAAGTGCCCTCCTGCTGTGCGGGATCAGTGGAATGTTGCCATGACCGATGCCGATCAGACCGCCCAAAGCCGCGCTTCATGGATCGCGAAGATGGAGGAGATGACCGCCGAGGAGGGTCATTTCCATACGATTGGCACAGCGCATTACAGCTTTTTCGCGGATGAAGGCAAAACCCTGCTGGTCAGCTTTGACACCGTGGACGCCATTCTGGCCCGCGACGATCAGATGCCACAGGCGCATGCCCATGCTGCGGCGCGGGGCTGGTCGCATGTTTGTCTGATTGCGGATGGCACCACATGGTTCCGCGATCCGGCCGTCTACAGTTATTTTGATCGGCTGGTGGACGAGACGTTTCTTGAGGAATTCGAGACGGTTCTGTTTTACGGCGCGGGCATGGGCGGTTATGCGGCCTGTGCCTATGCAGTGACTGCCCCCGGGGCGCAGGTGCTGGCGATCAATCCCCGCGCCACGTTGGACCCGGTCCAGGCGGTGTGGGACAAGCGCGATCTGGCATCGCGCCGGCTGAACTTCACCGACCGCTACGGATATGCCCCTGACATGCTGGAGGGGGCGGCCAGCGTCACGGTGATCCACGATCCGACCCTGCCGGAAGAGGCGGCGCATGCGGCGCTGTTCCGTGCGCCTTACATCACCCGACTGTCGGCGCGGCATTTGGGCGATCAGGCCGAAACCGGGTTTGTCCATATGAACAGCCTGCCCGACCTGCTGGATGCGGCGATGGCGGGAACCTTGACGCCGGCATACTTCGCACAGATCTGGCGCAAGCGCCGCGCCTATGCGCCCTACTTGCGGGTGCTGCTGAACAAGGCCGAAGCGGCGGGCCGGCCGGGACGTGAGGCGATGATCTGCCGCTCTGTCACCCGTCGCCTGCGCGCCCCGCGCTTTGCCAAACGGCTGGCGCGGTTGACGGCGGAAACGGCGGCGAAAGACGTGGCAGAGGCTTGACGGGATTGGCACCTGCGCCAAGGGTCCGTCAGCACGGGCTCTGATACACGGCTCAGTATGCCGTCAGCAACCGCAAGTCCTCTGCGCGCTGCTCGGTCAGGCGGGCACGGCAGCCGTAGATCAGCAAAGGTTCAGCAGACCCGCCGTGCATCGCATAGCCTTCGGCAGCACAGGCAGCATCGCGGTAGGTGATCCAGGCGCGTTGGGCGTTGCGCAGGTTCGCCTCTGCCCCGCGTTCCGATTTCGCAAGATCGGCGTCATAGCCCTTCATCACAGCCATTGCCGCGCGGTAAGCTGCGTTCAGATCGGCGTCGGCGTCCATCCAGTCCTGTTCAGCGCAGGCGTTCATTTCCTGCTGCATCACGGTGTTGGTACAATCGATCGCCGAGATATCCTGGGCCACCACAGTCCCTGCCGACAGCAGTACAAATGCAAAAGCCTTGATCATCACACCCCCGAAGCTTTGCGCGTCAGACGCCGCGCGTTGGATTTGGTCTTGTGACGATAGGGCTTCATCGCGGCCATGGCCAGATCTGGAAGACTGTCGCCCGCCATGCCCGATTTCATCGCAGCCCCTGCTGAGTCGATGCTGGCGGTCAGCTTTTCAGACATCATCCGGTTGGTCTCCGCCTGCCCCATCGGCCAGAACCCGGCCATCCCGGCCACGCGCAACCCGATCACAAGATGCGATTCTGCCATGATCTGACTGGCCTCCAGTGCCGGACGCAGGAAATCAAACGGGGTGAAAAATCGCATGGCAACAGTCCTTTTCCGGGCGCTGGGTTCAGAACGAACGGCAACCTTCGGAGCATCATGCGCGAAAATGCTGCAGTGCAGCAAGACGTTTCCTTGCCACAGGCGCAGGCGCGCTCGGGTTGGCTCTGGAATGCGGACGGGGATTGCGGTAATTCTGAATCATGACACAAGAAATCACTCTGCGCCGCCCCGATGACTGGCACCTGCACCTGCGCGACGGCGCAATGCTGAAGGGTGTCCTGCCCGAAACCACACGGCATTTCGCCCGTGCGATCATCATGCCGAATCTGGTGCCGCCCGTGGTGACCGGCGCGCAGGCCGCAGCCTACCGTGACCGCATCATGGCGGCCTTGCCCGAAGGCGCACAGTTTGAGCC
>JBIHZO010000408.1:0-3540 GCA_044231405.1 Cypionkella sp.
CCTTCGATGGCCAGCACGAGGCGGCGCGGGGTGGAAAACGCCCCTGCCCCGGCATAGGTCAGGCCCGCCTCGACCAGACCGTTTGTCACCATGCTTTGCAGATCGGCGCGGGCGCGGGCCTGCATGCGGGCGGGGATTTCCTCGGAGAAGAGTTCGATCAGCAGGTCGGGCATTTAAGGCTCCACGGTCGGAGAAAGCTGGTGCCACGCAAAGGCGCGGCCATCGGGGAAAACGGCGACAACGCGGTCCACCTGCGGGGCAATGTTGGCCTGGGACAGGAAGGCAATGGCCTCGCCCTTTTCCAAAGCCTCGCCAATTTCGGCGGCATCAAAGCAGCCAAACCAAGTCGGCGCGATCAGCGGCACCGCACCGTCATAAGTCTTGTAGGTTTCGGTCAGCATCGCCTGTGTCATCGGCGTGCGGAAACAGGCGCGGAACCGCAGGGGGGACGAGTCTGCGTCGATGCCTTCGATGCCCTCGGCCAGAATGGGTTCTGGCAGACCGGATTCGATCAGGGTCAGGCGGATTTCGCGACCAGTTTCGAACGCCGCCGGCGTGTAATAGGCGTATTCCTGCAAATAGTAGACGGCAGCGCCCGCAATCAAAGCAAACATGAGTATCACCAGAGCCGGAATTTTTCCATTCATATCAATGCCAATCCCAGTTGATGACAGGTTTGGCACGCGTCTTGGCCGCGGCCTTGAGCGATTGGGTGCGCGCGGCCAGTTCGGGCAGCATCCGTTCGTGGGTTTCGACAAAGATATGGCCGATGCGGTCCGACACAGGATCGGCCAGCAGGCGCTCCAGCAGGGCCACTTCGGCCCCCTCGATGTCGATTTTCAGCAGGGCCACGTCGCGGTTCAGCCCCTGCAGGAAGGCAATGAAATCCGTGACCTCGACCTGTAGCGCCTGCCCGGGATCGACGTTGCGTTTGCCTGCCATCAGCGAGGACGACGTGGTGCGGCGGTCGGGTGCGGTGGCGAAATCGCGGTGGCGGTACAGGTGGAACTGCCCAGCCTCGGCCCCGGCGGCAGCGGCGATCAGGGTGACATTGGGCCGCGCGCCGGTGCGGAGTTTCAGCAGGGCAAAGGCGTGCGGATCGGGTTCAAAGGCGATCACATCGGCCCCGCTTTGCGCCATGGGTTCGGTGAACAGCCCGGCATTGGCCCCAAGATCAATCGCCAGATCACCGGGGCGCAGGGCGGCCACGGCGGCATCAAAGGCGGCGAAGGCCGCTTTGCGCGCGCGGGTTTTGCGGCCCGTCAGCTTGCGCCACAGATGCGCTGCCTCGCGTGTGATGCGGGCAAGTGCCATCAGTTCGGCGTCCCGCCTGCGGCAGCGGTGGTCACGAAGGCATCGGCGCATTTCTTGGCCAGCGCGCGGACGCGGCCGATGTAGGCTTGGCGTTCGGTGACCGAAATCACCCCACGCGCGTCCAGCAGGTTGAACAGGTGGCTGGCCTTGATGGTCTGATCATAGGCCGGGTGCGCCATGATGATGCGCTTGCCGGATTTCGGATCATCGGGGGCAAAGTCCAGCAGGCGCTGGCATTCCGCCTCGGCATCCTCGAAATGCCGCAGCAGCTGGGTGGTGTCGGCGCCGTCGAAATTGTGGCGGGAATACTCTTCCTCGGTCTGGCGGAAAATATCGCCATAGGTCAGCGGGATCGGTGCGGCCGGATCGTTGAACGGCATGTCCATGACGTGATCGACGCCCAGCACATACATCGCCAACCGCTCCAACCCATAGGTCAGCTCGCCCGAAACGGGACGGCAATCATGGCCACCGACTTGCTGGAAATAGGTGAACTGCGACACTTCCATGCCGTCGCACCAGATCTCCCAACCCAAGCCCCAGGCGCCCAGCGTCGGGCTTTCCCAGTCATCCTCGACAAAGCGGATGTCATGCAGGCTGGCGTCAATGCCGATGGCTTGCAACGACCCAAGATACAGGTCTTGCAGGTTCGGCGGCGAGGGTTTGATGATCACCTGATACTGGTAATAGTGCTGCAAGCGGTTCGGGTTTTCACCGTAGCGCCCGTCAGTGGGGCGGCGTGACGGCTGCACATAGGCGGCGGCCCAGGGTTTGGACCCCAAAGACCGCAGCGTGGTGGCCGGGTGAAACGTGCCCGCCCCGACCTCCATGTCGTAGGGCTGCAAGATCGCGCAGCCCTGTGCGGCCCAATAGGACTGCAAGCGCAGGATGATCTCTTGGAACGACCGGGGCGGTGAGGCGGCGTCAGTCATGGCAAACCTGTCAAACGGGGGTCTGGAAAGTCAGCTCTTCCATAGGCAAGACCCGGCCAAGGGTCAATGCAGCGCAGCATCCGCGCACCGAAAGGGCGTGGCTTCCGCCGATGGCTCTGTTAGGTTTGGCCAAATTTGCCGCAGGCGATGCAGTGACAGGGTTGAACGGATGATGAAGATTAAAGTGTTGCTGATTACCATCTTGGCCGTGCTGAGCCTGGCCCGCGCAGGCTTGGCGCAAGAGCAGGCATGGCTGCAGATCGAATCCCAACCCAGCCTGACCATGGCCGAAGAGCGCGTGCGCGCCTATGCTGCCGTGTTTCCGGATGTGGCCGGCTTTCAGGTGCGCAATGGCTGGTATGTGGTGGTGCTTGGCCCCTATGCGCCCGAAGCGGCCGCCGGGCGGATTGCCGATCTGAAGCGCGAAAATCTGATTCCGCGCGACAGCTTCATCACCGACGGTGCGACCCATGCGCTGCAATTCTGGCCAGTGGGTCAATCGGCGGTGCCTGCCGCAGAGCCTGTGACCGAAACGCCGCTGGTCGATGTGCCCGGCGTTGAGGTGCCCGGCGTTGAGGTGCCTGGCATTGAGGTGCCCGAAGCACTGGCGGATGAAACGCCCCAACAAGCCAAGGCGTCAGAGGCCGAACTGTCGCGCGATGGTCGCAAGGCGTTGCAGCAGGCGATGGCTTGGTACGGGTTTTACACAGCGGCGATTGACGGCTCCTTCGGCGCGGGCACCCGCAAGTCGATGGCGGCCTGGCAAGAGGCCAATGGCTTTGACGCCACGGGCGTGCTGACCTCCCTGCAACGCGCCACCCTGATCGCCAATTTTGACGCCGATCAGGCCGAGTTCGGCTTTCAAACCATCACCGAAGCCGAGGCGGGGATCGAAATCACCCTGCCCACCAAGCTGGTGCAGTTTGATCATTACGAACCGCCCTTCGTGCATTTTGCCGAAAGAGACGGCTCTGGTCTGCGGGTGATCCTGATTTCCGAACCGGGTGACCAGAACAGCCTTTATGGCCTTTATGACATCCTGCAAACGCTGGAAGTCGTGCCCGCCCAAGGCGAGCGCAGCCGCAATGAGCGTGATTTCACCATCAACGCCGTGTCAGACACCGTGCAAAGCTTTGCCTATGCCGAGGCGTCAAAGGGCATGGTCAAAGGCTATCTGGTGGTCTGGAACCCAGCCGATGCCGAGCGGATGCAGCGGATCTTGCCCGCCATGGCCGCCAGCTTCCGGTCTGTTGGTGACAAGGCGCTGGATCCGGGTCTTGTGCCAATGGACGAA
>JBIHZO010000409.1:0-3539 GCA_044231405.1 Cypionkella sp.
AACCGGCAGTGCAAGCTGCCGGTTTTTTCATGTCCACCACATCCCATGGGCAATAGAAAACGGCCCCAAGGTTTCCCTTGGGGCCGTTATTGCATTGTAAAGGCTTACAGTTTGCCAGCCTGCTGTTGCACCATCATGAAGGTGTCATAATTGTATTCGGCAATCTGCGCCCAAAGATAGGCATCGCGCTTGAAAGCGTTCTGGCTTTCCAGGATCTTCTTGAACGGCTCGTTCGTGGCCGAAATCTCGGCATAGGTGGCTTGCGCCGCATCGAAGGCCGCCGACAGCACGTCTTGCGGGAACGGACGCAGTTGTGCGCCGTTGGCGGCAAGGGTTTTCAACGCCGTCGGGTTCTTGTGGTCGTAAGAGGCCATCATGTTCGAGTTGGCAGCCTCGGTCGCTGCCTTGATCACGGCTTGATAGGCCGGGGGCAGCTCGTTCCACTTGTCAAGGTTGATCATCGTGGCCAAAGTCGGGCCACCTTCCCACCAGCCGGGGTAGTAGTAGAACGGCGCGACCTTGTAGAAGCCCAATTTCTCGTCGTCATAGGGACCAACCCACTCTGCCGCATCGATGGTGCCTTTTTCCAACGACGGATAGATGTCGCCGCCCGCGATCTGCTGCGGCACAACACCCAGCTTTTCGATGACTTTGCCAGCGAAGCCGCCAACGCGCATCTTCAGACCGTTCATGTCGGCAAGGCTGTTGATTTCCTTGCGATACCAGCCGCCCATCTGCACACCGGTGTTGCCGCAGGGCAGGTAGTGCAGGTTCTGGGTGTGAAAGAATTCATTCAACAAGTCGATGCCGCCGCCGTAATACAGCCAGGCGTTCATCTGGCGATAATTCAGGCCGAATGGCGTGGCGCAGCCCAAAGCATAGGTCGGGTCCTTGCCCCAGAAGTAATAGCTGGCGGTGTGGCATGCCTCGACCGTGCCCGACGACACGGCATCGGCAGCCTCGAGCCCGGGAACCAGTTCGCCTGCCGGGAACACCTGCAGGGTCAAATTGCCTTCGGTCATTTCCGAGACATATTTCGACATGGTTTCGGCAGCACCAAAAATTGTGTCCAGCGATTTCGGGAACGACGACGTCACCCGCCAGGTGATCTTGGGCAGGGCTTGGGCAATGGCCGGTGCAGCCAATACAGTAGCCCCCGCAGCGGCAACACCGCCAACGGTGGCTTTGGTCAGAAATGAGCGACGATCCATAAATTTCTCCCTTTTGTGGGGCCTGCTGCTGGACCGGCAGCCCGCCCGTTCCGTGAAAATACCCTAACGCAAGGGCATGCGGTTTGGGCAACTGTTATTTTTGACCACGGCAAATTTTGGTCATATTTTATTACCACTGACGCAGGATTGCGACACAAAGCCGCAAAGTCAGACAGGATGGCCAAGCATATTCTGGGTCAACCCGCGGTTTGTCGCACCGCCCGCTTCTGGGAATGCAGAAACCGCCCGACTCGGTGCCCGAACCGATGCCTGGCCAAGCGAAAATTGCGAAAATTGCGCCGCAACCGCGATTCCCGCAAGATATGTTCAAAAATCACCGCCGCCGCGACATTATTCTAGTCGATTTGCAGTTGACGCCCCCAAAGCCCCGTCCTAATGTCCGCCGCGAAGCCTATGGGAGGTCAGGATGCAGCGCATTCTCGTCATCGTACGTAAAAGGCGCATGGGCCGGTAACGGACAACCATCTGGTTTCCCATGCGCCCCCAAGTCACTCTGGGGGCTTTTTGTTGGCAATTGCAAAGACGAAGGACACTGTGATGACACGTCAAATGACCGGTGCGGCGATGGTGGTTCAGGCGCTCAAGGATCAGGGCGTCGATGTCGTTTTCGGCTATCCTGGCGGGGCAGTACTGCCAATCTATGACGAGATTTTCCAGCAGAACGACATTCAGCACATTCTGGTGCGTCATGAACAGGGCGCGATCCATATGGCCGAAGGCTATGCGCGGTCCACCGGCAAGGTGGGCGTGGCTTTGGTGACCTCTGGTCCCGGGGCCACCAACGCGGTGACCGGCCTGACCGATGCGCTGCTGGACAGCATCCCGATCGTGGTGCTGTCGGGTCAGGTGCCGACATTCATGATTGGCACCGATGCGTTCCAAGAGGCAGATACCGTGGGCATCACCCGGCCTTGCACCAAGCACAACTGGCTGGTCAAAGACCCGGCCAAGCTGGCGGAAACCATTCATCAGGCGTTCCACGTCGCCAAATCGGGCCGCCCCGGACCGGTTCTGGTTGACATTCCCAAGGACGTGCAGTTCGCCAACGCGGTCTACACGCCGATGGAAAAGGCCAAGGTGTCGCATTACCAGCCGCGCGTGAAGGGCGATATCGACCAGATCACCCGCATGGTGGAACTGATGGAAACCGCAGAGCGCCCGGTGTTCTACACCGGCGGCGGCGTCATCAACTCTGGCCCCGCTGCCAGCCAGCTGCTGCGCGAATTTGTCGAGGCGACGGGGTTTCCGATCACCTCGACCCTGATGGGTCTGGGATCATATCCGGCCAGCGGCAAAGCCTGGCTTGGCATGCTGGGCATGCACGGGCTTTATGAGGCCAATCTGGCCATGCATGGCTGCGATCTGATGATCAACATCGGCGCGCGTTTTGATGACCGCATCACCGGGCGGATCAAGGATTTCAGCCCGCATTCCAAGAAAATCCATGTCGATATTGATCCTTCCTCCATCAACAAGGTGATCCGTGTCGATGTGCCGATCGTGGGCGATGTCGGCCATGTGCTGGAAGACGCGCTGCGGCTGTGGAAATCGCGGGGCCGCAAGGTCAACACCGAAGGTCTGGCCAAATGGTGGGCGCAGATCACCGAGTGGCGCGCGGTCAAATGCCTGTCCTACAAGAACAGCACCTCCGTGATCAAACCCCAGTACGCGCTGGAACGGCTTGAGGCGCTGACCAAGGGAATGGACCGCTACATCACCACCGAAGTCGGCCAGCATCAGATGTGGGCGGCGCAATATCTGGGCTTTGAAGACCCGAACCGCTGGATGACAAGCGGAGGCCTGGGGACGATGGGCTACGGCTTGCCTGCCAGCATCGGCGTGCAGGTTGCGCATCCGGATGCCTTGGTGATCAACGTTGCGGGTGAGGCGTCCTGGCTGATGAACATGCAGGAAATGGGCACGGCGATGCAATTCCGCGCGCCCGTCAAGCAGTTCATCCTGAACAACGAACGCCTCGGCATGGTTCGGCAGTGGCAAGACCTGCTGCACGGTCAGCGCTATTCGCAGTCCTGGTCGGAAAGCCTGCCGGACTTTGTGAAGCTGGCGGATGCCTTTGGCTGCAAGGGCATTCAGGTGACGGACCCCAAGGATCTGGACGACGCCATCATGGAGATGATCCGCTATGACGGCCCGTTCATCTTTGATTGCCGGGTGGAAAAGCACGAAAACTGCTTCCCGATGATCCCGTCGGGCAAGCCGCACAACGAGATGCTGCTGGGCGATGATGACACCGCTGGTGTGATCAAGGCCGCAGGCGCGGTGCTTGTGTAAAAGCGCCGGGGGGCT
>JBIHZO010000410.1:0-3531 GCA_044231405.1 Cypionkella sp.
CGCCGCCCGGTCGCCGGAGTGAACGGGACGGCCGCCTGCAGTTTGGGGTAATAGTTGCCCCCGGCGCGCTCCAGCGCCTGCGCCCAGCCGTGATCAAAGATGTATTCGCCCTGACTGTGCGCCTTCACATAAAGTGGCAGGGCGGCGATGGCGCTGCCCTCGCGCAGGATCAGAGGGCGGGTTTGCCAGCCACTGCCCTTGCCGGTCGAATTGGAGTGGTCCAAGGCCGCCAAAAAACGATGGGTGGTGAAGGGGTCAACCGGGCGACCGGGTTCTGGGCAGGCCAAAGCGTCCCATTCGGGGGCGGGAATGTCGGCCATGCCGTTGAGAAGGTCTGCGCGCATGATCCGCCTGTTCGCGTGGCAAGGCCAATGATTGAGCTACAAAAGATGGGGCGAACGGTCGTCGCGTCAAGCCTGTGGGGCGGCGGGATAGGATTCAAACGTGATGTTTTGGGCGACGGTGCGGGCCTCTGCCTCGGCCTCCGCTGTGCGGATGGTCCAACACAGGATGGCAGCCCCTGCCGCTTTCAGTTCCGCCACGCGGGCGCGCGGCAGGTCGGCGGCCTCGTGGCTGATGAAGCTGGAACAGGTGCGGTCGTAATCCGGGATCGCGCGCAAGTGATCACAGGTTGCGGGGTCCAAGGGGGCCCAGTCGGTGGGCTGATAGGCCGAAGTGGTCAACCCGCGCGGCAAGTGGGGGGCAAGCCGGGCCATATGGGCGATGGCATGGGGGTTGAAAGACATCACGGCGACCGGCCCCTGATATGTGGCCAAAGCTGCGGCCGTTGCTCCCTCAAGCCGGCCATCGGTCTGCGACATGCTGCCGGTTTGATCTTTGAGTTCGATCAGCAGCGGCACACGGCCCGCGATCTGGGTCAGGATCTGGATCAGCGTCGGAATGGAGTCGTCGCTGTGGCGCAATTTGATTTGGCCGAGGTCGGCAGCCGTTCGGTCCGCGATCAGGCCGGTGGCGTCGGTCAGGCGGTCAAGCTGGTCATCATGGAACACCATTGCCACGCCATCGCTGGACAGTTGCAGGTCGATCTCGATGCCATAGCCCGCCTCTAACGCCGCCTGCACCGCGCCGGGCGAATTCTCGGGGCGGCGCAGGGCGCGGTTGTGATAGGCGCGATGGGCCAGTGGGGTGGTCAGGAAAGCGGCGGGCAGGGGGACGCGCATCAGGTGATCTGGAAGATGGCTTCGATTTCCACGGCGACGCCAAGGGGCAGTGAGGCGGCAGAGACGGCAGAACGGGCATGGCGACCAGCGTCGCCAAGGGCGGCGACGAGGAAATCGGATGCGCCGTTGATCACGCGTGGTTGGTCGGTGAAATCGGCGGCAGAGTTGACAAAGCCCACCAGTTTCACGGCGCGGACCACTCGGGTCAGATCGCCGTCACAGGCTTTCTTCAACTGCGCCAGCAGCGAAATCGCGCAGCATTTCGCGGCGTCGGCACCGGCCTCTACCGTAAGGTCGACCCCGACCTTTCCCTTGATCAGCCCGCCCGCGTTCTGGCTGATCTGGCCCGAGATGTGGACCAGATTTCCAACCTGCACGAAGGGGACATAATTGGCGGCGGGGGCAGGAGCGTCGGGCAGGGTGACGCCCAATTCGGCAAGACGGGTTTCAATGGCGGACATTTGGGGCCTCTGGTTCAAAGTTGCGGGCAGGCTAGCCTTGGCGGAGGTTTGGGGCAAGGGGCGGCAGTCCCAAGTCGGGACCTTTCTTTTTACGTTTACTTTCAATGGGTTGGGGTTCTCATTTTAAGAGTTTGTTAAGATATGGGGCAGAGCGCTCGCCAGCACATAGGCTAGGTTTCGCGGAACGCCAGCTTGAAATAGTCGGTGAAGGGCTTGAGCAGATAGGCCATCGGCGTGCGCGCGCCGGTTTGGATGAACGCCTCAACCGGCATGCCGGGCAGCAGGGTCAGGTCCGACAGCTTGGCCATTTCGCCCGCGTCCAGAACGATTTCGGCGCGGTAGAAGGAGGTTTGCGTGCGCTGATCGGTCAAAGCATCGGCGGAAATCGTGGTGACATGCCCCATCAGCTCGGGCGTGGTGCGGGCCGAAAAGGTTGAAAACACCAGCCGCACCTGTTGGCCGACATGCACTTCATCGACATGAGTCGGGGTGATCTGCGCGGTGATCACCAAAGGGCGGTCTTGCGGAATGATGTAGAGCACCGGATCAGCGGGGCGCAGCACCGACCGCGGCGCGGTGACTTGCAGGCCCAGTACCAGACCGGAGACGGGCGCCCTGATCTCCAATCGGGTGATGCGTTCGATCAGGGCGCGGCGGCGCTCGGCCAGTTCCAACTCTTGTTGGCCAATGTCGCGCAACTGGGTGTTCGCCTCTTCGCGGCGCACGGCGGCAAGGCGCAGGATTTCCAGTTCCACCTCTGTCGCGCGGCCTTCTGCCTGCGCGCGCGACGAGGCGAGTTCGCCCACATTGCCCAGAAGCTGCGCCTCTTCCCGTTGCAGGGCCGACACGCGGCTGGCCTGGGCGAGGCCCTTTTGCAGCAGGCCTTGTTGATCGGTCAATTCCTGCCGGATCAGGCCCAACTGAATGATCAGCGCCTGCGATTGCGCCGCAACCCCTTCTATTTGTGACGCAATCTGGCCGCCACGTTTGACCAGCTGTTCACTTTGGCGGGCAAGGCTTTCGCGGCGGGCGTTGAACAGCCCGCGCTGCCCCTCGATCAGTTCGGCAATTTCGGGGCGGGTTTTGGCCAGTTCGGCCAGTTCCCCGGTGAAGCTGGGCGCGTCTTTGTCATCGCGCTCTGCCTCCAGCCGGGCGCGGCGGGCGCGCATTTCGAACAACTGACCCTCGACGATGGCCAGTTCGGATTGCAGCAGGCTGCCGTCCAGCCGGATCAGCAGATCACCCGATTTCACCGCCTGCGCTTCGATCACGGCGATTTCGGCGACAACGCCACCATCGGGGTGCTGCACGATCTGGCGGTTCTGTTCCACCTCAAGCTGGCCGGGGGCGACGATGGCCCCGGAAATGTCGGTCAGCAGGGACCAGCCGCCAAAGCCGCCGACCAGCAGGGCAAGGGTGACAAGGCCAGTGGTCACGGGGCGACGGGCGGACCATTTTTGCGATTGCGGGGTCATGCGACGCCTCCGGCCACCTGGGGTTTGTTGATCTCGGCGTGGTTCTTGACCATTTCACGCAGCACCGTGTCGCGGGGGCCAAAAGCGCGGCGCATGCCGTCTTCCAGCACCAGAAGCAGGTCGCATTCCTGAATGGCGGCGGGGCGGTGCGCCATGATCAGCACCGCGCCGCCCGCCTCTTTCGTGGTGCGGATGGCGGTGTTGAGCGCCAGCGTGCCGTCGTTATCAAGGTTCGAATTCGGCTCATCCAGCACCAGAATCACCGGGTTGCCGAACAGCGCACGGGCGAGGCCAATGCGCTGGATCTGGCCACCGGACAGACGGCCGCCCTGCGAGGCGACACGGGTGTCATAGCCATCGGGCAGCTTGACGATCATGTCATGGGCGGCCGCACGCTGGGCGGCCTGCACGATC
>JBIHZO010000062.1:0-11533 GCA_044231405.1 Cypionkella sp.
ATTCCTTGACGCGCAACTCCTTGACGCCGCGCATGACGGTCTTGCCACCGGAGCAGGCGGCGACGACGGACAGGATCGGGTATTCGTCAATCATGCTGGGCGCGCGTTCCGGGGGCACCTCTATGCCCCGCATGTTGTCGCTGAACCGCACGCGCAGATCGGCCACAGGTTCGCCGCCTTCGGTGCGCGGGTTCTGGAATTCGATATCTGCGCCCATTTCCACCAACGTCAGGTACAACCCGTTGCGGGTCAGGTTCTGGCTGACTCCGGGGACCAGAATATCCGACCCCTCGATGATCAGCGCGGCACAAACCGGGAAGGCCGCGGATGACGGGTCGCGCGGCACAGCCACGGTTTGCGGACGCAATTCTGGCTGGCCTTGCAGGGTGATCACGTTGCCTTCTTTGGTCTTTTCAACGCTCAGATGCGCACCAAAGCCCAGCAGCATACGCTCGGAATGATCGCGCGTGGGTTCGCGTTCGATCACCACTGTTTCGCCACGCACGTTCAGACCCGCCAGCAGAATCGCGGATTTCACCTGCGCCGAAGCGACGGGCAAAGCGTAGCGCACAGGCACCGGATTCGCAGCGCCCACAACAGTCATCGGCAAGCGGCCACCTTTGCGGCCATAGGCTTGGGTGCCGAACAATGACAGCGGATCGGTGACGCGGCCCATCGGGCGTTTGCGCAAGGACGCGTCGCCGGTGAAGGTGACGGTCATCGGCGTGGTGGCCATGGTGCCCATGATCAGCCGCACGCCGGTGCCGGAATTGCCGCAGTCGATCACATCGGCGGGTTCGCGAAAGCCGCCGACGCCGACGCCGTTCACCGACCACGCGCCGGGCCCGTGTTGGGTGACGGTCGCGCCAAAGGCCTGCATGGCGCGGGCGGTGTCCAGCACATCCTGACCTTCCAGCAAGCCCGTGATCTGCGTCTCACCCACCGCCATTGCGCCGAAGATCAACGCGCGGTGGCTGATCGACTTGTCGCCGGGAACCGCGGCGGTGCCTTTGAGGGGACCGGATTTATGGGCGGTCATCGGTTGGGCGGTGCCATGGGCGGACATGCGGTACTCCTGCGATTTTGCAGGACTGATAGCGCAAGCGCAGGCGGGGGTAAACGGGCGACCTGAGCGGTGGTGCGACCGGGCGGGCCATCGAGGCCCCCCGATCGCGCTGCCGCGGCACGGTGGCCGGCGGTGGCGTGGGGCGCGCGTCGCCAAGGAAAACGACCCTTGGCCAGTGCCAGGTCACTTCGGCACCAGCACCTTGTTGACCACATGAATGACGCCATGCGGCGGGTTCACGTCGCCAATCGTCACTTTGGACGCAGCGCCGGGTGCGTCCACCAGATACAGATTGCGACCCTTCATCCTGGCCAACAGGCTGTCACCCGACAGGGTGTTCGTGTGGAAAGAGCCATCGGGCGAGACTTTGATCTTCTAGGCGATATCCGCTGCCTAAAACTGGCCCGCCACCATAGGCGCGGTCAGAACCTTGGCCAGCATGTCTCTGGTTTAAGGCTTGAGCAACGTGTCCACGGTGCCTGCAGGCAGGGCGTCAAAGCCGGCGGTCACAGGCGCAAACAGGTGAACGGACCCGCGCCTTGCAGCGCGTCCACCAAGCCGGCGGCGATCAGCGGGGTTCCTTTGGCTAGCGGCGGGCCTGTCCCAGCCATCTGATCGGGAACCGTACGCCAGGGAGCCGAAGTTTCAGGTCGCATATCACGCCTGCGCGATCACCACTTTTGTGCCTGCTGCGCCAAAGCGCCCGCGACAAAAGCGCAAAGCGGCTGACAGTCGGGTGCAGGTCAAATCGCGGATTGAAAACAATCCCTCAAAACCACTGGCCGGGCTCCATCAGGCCAAGGTCCATCAACTGTTGGCTGTGCCACTCAAACGGGATCGAATTGTGCCAGCGGAAATCGCGGATGTCGAACATCGACCCCGCATTGGTGCGCAAGGCCTTGGCTGTGCGGAAGGACGCAATCGCCGTGGTGATGTTGTGGTGCCATGGGCAGGCGTAGGTGTTGTATTCCTCGTCGTTCAGGGTGAAATCGACCCGCAATTCCAGCCCCGGTTTGGTGCGAAAGAGGGCGATGCGGTCGATCTTGCGGCGGGGCACAGGGATATGTTCCTCGAACCGCCAGCGCAAGCCACCAAAGAAATCCAGCTGGCGTTCCTTGGGATAGCTGTGGTTGGCAGCATCGGGGCGCCCCAAGGCGTAATAGCCCGATTTGTCCAGATGAGCGCGCTCCAGCGACACGGCGTTGGGATACAGGTTCAGATCATCCGCATACAGATCAACGACATAGGACAGCAGGGCGTCGCGGCGTTCTTCGGTCTGGAAGGCCAGCATTTCACGGATGTTGCGTGTCTCGCAGAACGGATGGAACAGGTATTCGCCATTGTAACAGTAATATAGCCAGATGCCGGGGGCGGCGGCAATGACGGCATTGACCGCCTTGATCAGCGCGTCTTGGGCGTGAAGATCCAGCGTGACGCGGTGGATTCTGGCCTCCAGCTCTGCAGGCACCTTGATTGCATCGGGGGCGAGTAGAACCACATGCACAAAGCCGGCCGCTATGTGGTGGCGCAGGGTGGTGTCCACCTCGACCGGGTCTTCGGCAAAGACCAAAGCCAGCGGCCCCTTGGCCAAGGCGGCTTTGCCATCGGACAGAAATTGATCAAGTGATGCGTATTTCATACTCGGCCCAGTGTCGCCCCATGGGGGATTTTGTCGCAGAATCGGTCAAGCGATTGTTTATTGCAAGGCAACAGTGTCGGCGCGGCGTGGGTTTGGGTCGGAATTCTCATTCCCCACAGCGCGGGCGGGGCTAGGTTTTGAAAGAAAGGAGGCGGGTATGGCACACGCGGGCGGATGTTTGTGCGGGGCGGTGCGCTTTGCCGCGCAGGGGCCTCTGCGCGAGGTGGTGTTTTGTCATTGCAGCCAGTGTCGCAAGCAAACCGGGCTATACTATGCTGCAACTTCGGTGCCGGTTGCGGCGCTGACGTTGCATCCAACCCAGTCCCTTGGGTGGTATGCCGCGTCGGAATCTGCGCAGCGCGGCTTTTGCAAAACCTGCGGCTCGGCACTGTTCTGGCGGCGCAATGGCGCGGAAAAGATCTCGATTCTGGCCGGGTCTTTCGATGATCCGACGCCTTTGACCCCCGGTTCTCACATCTGCACCGAAGGCCGCGCCGGGTTTTACGCGATTGCGGATGGATTGCCCCAGCATGCCCACGACGCACCGGGCCTGCCCATCGCACAGGCGTAACATTGCAGCCCTGCGCGCTTTGGCTTATGGGCAGGGCTTCATTGATGGGTGCAGCATGACCGAGGCCAAGAAGCTTTTCATCAAGACCTACGGCTGTCAGATGAACGTCTATGACAGCGAGCGGATGGCCGAGGCCATGGGCGCGGATGGCTATGTGCTGACCGATACGGCTGAAAGCGCCGATATGGTGCTGCTGAACACCTGCCACATCCGTGAAAAAGCGGGGGAAAAGCTGTATTCCGATCTGGGGCGGCTGCGGAAGTTGAAGACCGCCAATCCCGATCTGAAGATCGGCGTGGCGGGCTGTGTGGCGCAGGCCGAGGGTGCCGAGATCATGCGCCGGATGCCGATTGTCGATCTGGTGGTCGGGCCGCAATCCTATCACCGACTGCCGGAAATGGCGCGGGCCAAAGGGCCGCAAATCAACACCGATTTCCCGGCCGAGGACAAGTTTGACCTGCTGCCGGAACGCAAAGTCACGCGTGGCCCGGCGGCGTTTCTGACGGTGCAGGAAGGTTGCGACAAGTTTTGCGCCTTTTGCGTGGTGCCCTACACGCGCGGCGCCGAAGTGTCGCGCCCGGTGCTGCGGATCATGGCAGAGGCGCGGGGGCTGGTCGAAAAGGGCGTGCGCGACATCACGTTGCTGGGCCAGAATGTGAACGCCTATCATGGCGACGGTTACACCTTGTCCCGGCTGATCCGCGAGTTGGCGGGCATCGAAGGACTGGCGCGCATCCGCTACACCACCAGCCATCCCAATGACATGGATGACGACCTGATCGCTGCGCATGGCGATCTGCCGCAGCTGATGCCCTATCTGCATCTGCCGGTGCAGTCCGGGTCTGATCGCATTTTGAAGGCGATGAACCGCAAGCACACGGCGGAAGATTACCTGCGCCTGATCGAGCGCATCCGCGCGGTGCGGCCCGACATTCTGCTGTCTTCCGATTTCATCGTGGGCTTTCCGGGTGAAACCGACCGCGACCATCAGGACACGATGGACCTGATCCAAGCGGTTGGCTTCGGCATGGCCTATTCGTTCAAATACTCGGAGCGTCCAGGGACACCTGCGGCGGAAAAGCCGGAAATCGAATCAGATGTGGCGGATGCGCGGTTGCAGGCGCTGCAAGCCCTGATCACCCAGCAGCAGCGCGCGGTCCAAAACGCCATGGTCGGGCGCGAAGTGGCGGTGCTTTATGAAAAACCGGGGCGGCTGACGGGGCAGATGATTGGCAAGTCTGATTACTTGCACGCAGTGTTTGTGAAAGACCCGCTGGGGACGGTGGGCGAGTTGGTGCGGGTGAGAATCTTAGCTTCGTCCGCCAACTCTTTGGAAGGCGCTAGGATTCCGGAATAGCCCCAAAACGGGCACGGTTTCCCTTGGCGCAACAGTGCCGGTTGGCTCTGTCGGATTTGCGAAAACCACGCAACAATTAGTCTTTGAATAGCCACAGACCCATAGATTTTGCTTTACATCACGGGGTCGCGACGGCAAACCTTCGGTCAACTAATTGTGTATTCCGATGATTAAAAGGGGAGCTGCAGCCGTGGAAAGTTTTTCCAAAGCAGTCAAAATAGCAATCGGGGGGGCGGCATTGGCTGTCAGTCTTCTCTGCGCCGGGGTGGCCATTGCGCATCCCAGCAAGACACCGCACGAGCCGCATCAAAGCGTGCCAGGCCCCGAAGTGGCGGGCAAGATCCAGTGGGGCGCTTGGATCGACGATGACGGCTGTATGCACTGGTGGGCTGATGGCGGTCTGGAAGGCTACATGCTGGACCGCGTCAATCCGCAAACCGGCAAGCCGGTCTGCCTGAAGCGCAACACTTGTCTGGTGGAAAACACCGATCAGATGTTCGCGACCGACAGCCACCGGCTGACCGCGCAGGGTCTGCGCCGTCTTGAGGATTTCTTCCGCAACGCCGGGGCCTTTGGTTACGCCGTTTACGGTCACACCGACAGCCGCGCGTCGGATGAATACAACATCCGCCTGTCGCAGCGTCGCGCCAAGGCTGTGGCCGATGTTGGTCGTGCCATGGGTGCGGTTGTGGAACGTGAAATCGGTTATGGCGAACGGAGCCCGATCGCCTCGAACGGGTCGGCTGCAGGCATGCAGAAAAACCGTCGCGTCGAAGTCGTTTGCTACAGGTGGTAACGGATATGACAAAGTTTTCCTTGATTGTGATGGGTTTCGCGTCGGTGCTGCTTTCGGGCTGCGTTGAAGGTGTGAACCCCTATGTCCAAAGCCCCGACACGATCATTGCCGGGCCTTATGATCGCGGTCGCGACAAGACCGGCATCTCGGACGCCAAGGCCGCGATTGCCTATGATCCGGATGGCTGTCAGGGCTGGATTCTGGATGACGGTGTCGAAGGCTATTCGGGTCGTCGCTATGACCCGGTGTCTGGCCTGCCGGTGTGCAACAATCTGTATCCGCCGGGAACGGTTCTGGGGAATTACCAGACAGGTGATGCCGGGATTCGCGATTATGTCCCCTTCAACGGCAACCGTCGCGGCAACTGATCCTTGCCTCTGTCACAAGATGAAAGGGCTGCGGTGCAAACCGCAGCCCTTTTCTTTGCTGTCTGGCCGCTTAGATGACAGGCTGTAATGAAATTGATGCAACGCGGCGCGAGGTTGGTCTTGCCAGAGGCCGATGTTGGCCTCACACTAGATATAGACGTTCCTGAACCGTAAGGAGATACCTTTGGGCATCAGCGCGCTGACCCCCCCGACCCGTCCCAATGATATTGTTGAGACGATGCTGGAATTCCCCGACAACAGGCTGCTGATCAGCCTGTGCGGCGAATTCGACCGAAATCTGGCGCAGGTGGAAAAACACATGGGCGTGCATGTGCTGCGACGGGGCAATCGGCTGGCGGTGATTGGTGACAAAGGCGCGCGCGAACAAGCGGCCGCCGTGTTGCGTGCGCTTTACGCGCGGCTGGAGGCGGGGCGGGCGTTGGAAGCAGGCGATATCGATGGCGCAATTCGCCTGGGGCGTCCGATGCCCGATGTGATGCGCGTTGAGGGCGCCGATCAGATTGAGATGTTCACCCCCGGCGGGTTTGAACTGCGCACGCGCAAAAAGTCGATCGAGCCGCGGACAGAGGCTCAGAAAGCCTATGTTGCCAATCTGTTTGGCAACGAGTTGGGCTTTGGCATTGGCCCTGCGGGCACCGGCAAGACCTATCTTGCGGTGGCGGTTGGTGTCACGATGTTGATCTCTGGCGCGGTCGAAAAGATCATCCTGTCGCGCCCGGCTGTGGAGGCGGGGGAGCGTTTGGGTTTCTTGCCCGGCGACATGAAGGAAAAGATCGACCCCTACATGCAGCCATTGTACGATGCGCTGAACGATTTTCTGCCCGCCAAGCAGGTGCAGAAACTGCTGGAAGAAAAACGGATCGAGATAGCGCCGCTGGCCTTCATGCGCGGGCGGACGTTGTCGAATGCTTTTGTGGTGCTGGATGAGGCGCAGAATTCGACCACCATGCAGATGAAGATGTTCCTGACGCGGTTGGGGGCGGGATCGCGCATGGTGATCACAGGCGATCGCACGCAGGTCGACTTGCCGCGCGGCACGCCGAGCGGCTTGCAGGATGCCGAGCGGATTCTGGCCGGGGTGAAGGGGGTGTCGTTCAATTACTTCACCGCGAAGGACGTGGTGCGACATCCTTTGGTGGCGCGGGTCATCGAGGCCTATGAGCGCGATGAGGCCAGAGGCGGTTGATCCCACGGCGCGCGTGCCGCGCAAGTCTTCTTGAGCGCTGACGCGCGGGGTGGGGGCTTTGCCCCCGCTGCGCTCCCCCAGGATATTGAGAGACAGATGAAAGCTTGAGGGGCGGGTCCGGCTGCGTTATGGGGCGCGCATGGAACCTTTGGTCGATGTCGTACTGGAAGATGAGCGCTGGGCGGTCTTTGGGCTGGAGGCAGTGGCTTTGCCAGCCGTGCGCGCGGTTTTGGCCGAGGTGGGTTTGCCGGAGGCAGGGTTTACGCTCTGCCTGATGGGCTGCGATGACGCGCGGATCGCCGCGTTGAACGGTGGGTTTCGCGGCAAGGCCAAGGCGACCAATGTGCTGAGTTGGCCTTCCGAGGAGCGCGGGGTGGGTGCGGGTTGCGTGCCGGATTTGCCGGAGCCGGGTGAGGCGGATGATCCGGAATCCTTGGGTGATATTGCGCTGGCCTATGACACCTGTGAGGCCGAGGCGCGGGCGGCGGCCAAGCCTTTCGCGGACCATGTGACGCATTTGGTGGTGCACGGGCTGTTACATTTGCTGGGTTATGATCACATTCGTGCCGAAGACGGTGATCTGATGGAGGCTCTGGAGGTGCGCATACTTGCGCGGCTTGGTCTTTGTGACCCATATTCGGTTTAGGCCCCAAGGCGCGGGCGGTTGTTGGACAAAGGACAGATGGGCAGTAGCAGTGACGGGTCTGAGGGCGGGGGCGAGGCCGAGGCGTCGCCAAAGGGATTTTTTGGCCGACTTTTGAACGCGTTCTCTGCGTCTGACAGTGCCGAAGATGTTGGCGGTGCGTCCGGTTCGGTGCCGCCGGGCGGGGCGGTGTTGCCGGGACTTGGCAACCTGCGCCGTTTGCGCGTTGATGATGTGGCCATTCCCAAGGTCGAGATTGCCGCCGTGCCTTTGGACATCGGCAAAGACGATCTTGTGGAGGCGTTTCGTCAGCACGGGTTCAGCCGTTTGCCGGTGTACAAGGGCACTCTGGACCATCCGCAGGGATTGGTGCTGCTGAAGGATCTGGCCTTGCAGCACGGGTTTGGCACGGGGGGGCGGTTTTCGTTGAAGCGGTTGCTGCGCCCGGTGCTGTTCGCGCCGCCGTCGATGCCAGCGGCCACCTTGCTGCAGAAGATGCAGCGCGATCGGGTGCATATGGCTTTGGTCATTGACGAATACGGCGGCGTGGACGGGCTTGTGACCATCGAGGATCTGATCGAAACCGTGATCGGTGAGATCGAGGATGAGCATGACGAGGCCGAGGGCGCGCTGTGGAAAGAGGAAAAGCCCGGGGTGTTTGTGGCGCAATCCACCGTGCCTTTGGACGAGTTTGAAACGGCAATCGGCATTGGCTTGCGGTCGGGTGAGGATGACGAAGACATTGATACTTTGGGCGGGCTGGTGTTTCTGCGCACCGGACGGGTGCCGGTCAGGGGTGAGATCGTGCCACATGAGTCCGGGGTGGAGTTTGAAGTGATCGAGGCCGATGCCCGTCGGATCAAGCGCTTGCGGGTGCGGTTGCCAGGCGTGGGCATGGCCGGGCGTGATGTGCCGGTTGCGGATAAGTAGAGTGTTGGGCTGGCCGGGGCTGCGGGTCTTGGCTGCGGGCTTTGGGTTGGGCCTGCTGGCGGCTGCAGGACAGGCGCCTTTGGGCGCTTGGTGGTTGGCGGTTCCGGCACTTGCCGGGGTGGTGCATCTGGTGGCGCGGGCGGAGCCGGGCGGGGCGGCTGTTTGGATCGCCCTGTGTGCCGGGCTGGGATATTTTGGCGCGGTTCTGAACTGGATTGTTGAGCCATTCATGGTGGATGCCGCCAAGGATGGCTGGATGGCACCCTTTGCAGTGGTGTTTTTGGCCTTCGGGATGGCTTTGTTCTGGGCGGGGGCTGCGGTTTTGGCGCGGGCTGTGCCGCAGCGGACCTGGGGATTTGCGGTGGCCCTGACCGCGATGGAACTGATGCGCGGCTATATGTTGACCGGGTTTCCCTGGGCGTTGATCGGCCATGTCTGGATCGACACGCCGGTGGCGCAGGCTGCGGCGATTGTGGGGCCTGCGGGGTTGACCCTGATGACGCTGCTGATGGCGGCCTTGTTGGCGTCGCGGCGGTGGTTGGGCATCGCCGGTGCCATGACGATTCTTGTCGCGGGTTGGGGTTATGGGCTTTGGGCGTTGGGGCAGCCTTCGCCTGCCGCGCCGGGGATCATGCTGCGGCTGGTGCAGCCCAATGCGGCGCAGGCGGCGAAATGGGATCCGGCCGAAGCGCGTAAGTTTTTCGACCGGCTGCTGGCCTACACGGCGGTGAAACCTGCGCCGGATATGGTGATTTGGCCGGAAACAGCCCTGCCTTATCTGTTGGAGCGTCACCCGGAATTGCAGGGCATGATCGCGACTGCCGGGGGCGGTGCGCCGGTTGTGGTGGGGCGGCAGCGTACGGATGGCGCGCTGGGCTGGAACAGCCTGACCGTGATTGCGCCCGATGGGACCATTGCCGCGAATTACGACAAACACCATCTGGTGCCCTTTGGCGAATACATGCCGCTGGGCGATCTGGTTTATGACTGGTTCGGGATCAGCGCATTGGCAGCGCAGATGGGCAATGGCTATTCGGCGGGGCCGGGGCCGCAGGTGCTGGACCTTGGGCCTTTGGGCCGGGTGCTGCCGCTGATCTGCTATGAGGCGGTGTTTCCGCAGGATCTGCGTGGCACGACCCGCGCGGACTGGATTTTGCAGATCACCAATGACGCGTGGTTTGGCACGCTGTCCGGGCCGTTCCAGCATTTGGCGCAGGCGCGTCTTCGGGCGATTGAGCAGGGGCTGCCCTTGGTGCGGGTGGCCAATACTGGCGTCACCGGCGTCTATGATGCGCGCGGTCGGCAGGTGGCGGTGCTGCCCTTTGGTGTGGCGGCCTATCTGGACGCCGCTTTGCCGGGGCCCTTGCCGATGACGCCCTATGCGCGTTGGGGGGAATGGCCGGTTTTGGTGTTGCTGGCCGGGCTCGCTGTGGTGTTGTTTCTAAGGCGGAAACAGTCCGTCGCTTGACCTTGTCGCCCGGTTGGGTCTAGTCAGGCGGATCAAACCGGCACAACGGCTTCCTGGCGTGGCGGATTACCATAACGGAGCGCTTCCCCATGAGCAGACAGAACTATATTTTCACCTCGGAATCTGTTTCCGAGGGCCACCCGGACAAGCTGTGCGACCGCGTGTCGGACGCCATCCTTGACGCTTTCCTGACCGAAGAACCCAATGCCCGCGTTGCTTGCGAAACCTTCGCGACCACGGGTCGTGTGGTGGTCGGTGGCGAGGTTGGCTTGTCGGACAAGAAAGCCCTGAAGGCGATGAACGACCGGGTCGAGGACATCGTGCGCGGCTGCGTGCGCGAGATCGGCTACGAGCAGGATGAGTTCCATTGGAACACCCTGAAAGTGCAGAATTATCTGCACAAGCAATCCGCCCATATCGCGCAGGGCGTGGACAAGGACGGTGCAGGCGATCAGGGCATCATGTTCGGATATGCCTGCCGCGAGACGCCGGAACTTATGCCGGCACCGATCCAGTACAGCCACGCCATTCTGCGTCGTTTGGCCGAAGTGCGCAAATCGGGGGCGGAACCAACGCTGCGCCCGGATGCCAAATCGCAACTGTCGCTGCGCTATGTGGACGGTGTGCCGGTGGAAGTGACCTCGATCGTGCTGTCGCATCAGCATGCGCTGGAAAGCCAGACCTCGGCGGACGTGCGCGCGATTGTGGAGCCTTACATCCGTGAAGTGCTGCCCTCGGGCTGGATCACCGAGGCCACCGAATGGTGGGTGAACCCGACTGGGACCTTCGTCATCGGCGGGCCGGATGGTGACGCGGGCCTGACCGGGCGCAAGATCATCGTGGACACCTACGGCGGAGCGGCCCCGCATGGCGGCGGCGCATTTTCCGGCAAGGATCCGACCAAGGTGGACCGGTCGGCCGCCTATGCGGCGCGCTACCTCGCGAAAAACGTGGTGGCAGCCGGGCTGGCGGACCGTTGCACCTTGCAGGTGTCTTATGCGATTGGCGTGGCCAAGCCGCTGTCGATCTATGTCGATACCCATGGCACTGGCAAGGTCGAGGCCGAGCAGATCGAAAAGGCCGTGGCCGCCTGTATGGATCTGACGCCGCGCGGCATCCGCGAGCATCTGCAACTGAACCGTCCGATCTACGCGCGCACCAGTGCCTACGGCCACTTTGGCCGCGCGCCAGAGGCGGATGGCGGGTTCTCGTGGGAGAAGACTGACCTGATCGACGCGCTGAAGGCGGCGGTCTGAGCAACGGCTGGTCGCGCTCTTGCCCCCATCGAGGGGGCCAAGCCCGCGGCTGCCGCGAATTGTGGCGCGCGGTCGCTTGACCCTGCGGTGCCAGACGACTAGAGGCCCCGGATGAACTTCGGGGCCTTTTGCTATGTATGATCCAATCGAACGCCGCAATTTCTATGGGCGCATTCACGGCAAGACCCTGCGCAGCAGCCAGAAGACCTATCTGGCCGAGGATCTGGAGGCG
>JBIHZO010000063.1:0-11467 GCA_044231405.1 Cypionkella sp.
GTTATGATACGTTCCCGGTGAACAGCAATGAGGCAGAGGCGCGGCGGCTTGCTCGTTTTGAAGCACGCGGTCATACTGCGGGCATATATGAGCCAACAGCAGAAACCCCGCATCCCGAGTTCCCGATGACCCTAGACCTGCGCCGCGCGCCCCGGCACTGATGGCCAAGAAGACCACAGTAAAGCCTGTCGATACCCAGCTATTCGCAAGGTATCGGCCGCTTCCGGGTGTGCCCGATGAATTGGCCGACGCCAATGGGGCGATGCGTGCCGTTTGGGGCGGGCTGATCGCGCATATGTCCAGTCTGACACAAGCCGAAATCGGCGACGCCTTTGCGCGCGGGGATCAGCATCTGGCCGACACGGGGGTGTTCTTTCGCAACTATGGAGACAAGACCGGCGCAGGGCGCGATTGGCCGTTCAGCCCGGTGCCGATCATCCTGCCCGAAAGCGAGTGGCACGGGATCGAGGCGGGGTTGATCCAGCGCGCCGATCTTCTGGAGCAGGTTGTGGCCGATCTTTATGGCGACAACCGTCTGGTGGCGGACGGGCATTTGCCGGCGCGTCTGATTTCCGAAAACCCGGAATGGCTGCGGCCAATGGTCGGCGTGCGGCCGCAGTCCGGGCATTTTCTGCATTTTATGGCGTTTGAAATCGGGCGCGGCCCCGACGGGGGCTGGTGGGTGTTGTCTGATCGCACCGATGCGCCCTCGGGGGCGGGGTTTGCGCTGGAAAACCGGGTGGCGGCGGCGCGGGTGTTTCCCGAGCTTTATGGCCGGGCCAATGTGCACAGGCTGGCCGGGTTCTTCCGGTCTTTCCGCGATGCGCTGGAAAAGCTGCGGGTGGATCCCGCGTCACGGGTGGGCATCCTGACACCGGGGCCTTTGACCGACACCTATTATGAGCAGGCCTATATTGCGCGTTATCTGGGCATGACGCTGTTGGAGGGCGAGGATCTGAGCGTCGAAAACGGCCAGCTTCGGGTGCGTACGGTGGAAGGACTGGCCCCGGTGGATGTGCTTTGGCGGCGGATGGATGGCATCTGGGCGGACCCGTTGGAGCTGCGCGAAGACAGCCATCTGGGCACGCCCGGACTGGTGTCTGCCGTGCGGCAGGGTCAGGTCACCATGGTCAACGCCTTGGGAGTGGGGGTGCTGGAGACGCAGGCGTTGATGGCCTTCCTGCCCAAGATCGCGCAGGTTCTGACCGGGCAACGGTTGCTGATCCCCAATGTGGCGACGTGGTGGTGCGGGCAAGAGACAGAGCTGGCGCATGTGCGGGCGCATGCCGACCGCATGATGATCGGCCCGGCCATGGCGACGCGAATGCCGTTTGACAGTGGGGCCACGCATGCGGTGGGCGGCAAGCTGCGGGGCGTGGATGACGCCGATCTGCACGGATGGCTGACCGACAACGCGGCGGGGCTGGTGGGCAAGGAACTGGTCACCCTGTCCACCACACCGGTCTACGAAAACGGCGCGCTGGTGCCGCGTCCGATGACGCTGCGGGTGTTTCTGGCGCGCACGCCCGAGGGCTGGCTGGTGATGCCCGGCGGGTTCGCCCGCATTGGGGCCAGTGCCGACACGGCTGCGATTTCGATGCGCAATGGCGGCTCGGTGGCCGATGTGTGGATTGTCGGCGACAGTCCGGTGGAGGCCGTCACCATGCTGGCCCCGCAAAGCGCTCCGTTTGTGCGCGCCAAAGCAGGGCCACTGCCCAGCCGGGCCGCCGACAACCTGTTCTGGCTGGGCCGCTATGTCGAACGCACCGAGGGCCTGCTGCGGCTGGTGCGCGCCTACAATGGGCGGGTGGACGAGGCCGCCACCGCGCCGCTGCTGGCCACCGTTCGCGCGCGGCTCAAATCCTACGGGGTGGACGTGACCGAGGCGTTTCCCAAGGGTGTGACCTCGACCCTTGCCTCTGCTGTTTACAGTGCCAGCCAGATCCGTGACCGGTTCAGCGTTGATGGCTGGGCGGCGTTGAAAGACATGGAAAAGTCGATGGCCCGCATCGCCAAAACCACCGAAACCGGCAGCGACGCCGCCTTGGTGATGAGCGTGATGCTGCGCAAGATCGCCGGGTTCTCGGGGCTGGTGCATGAAAACATGTACCGTGCGGCGGGTTGGCAGTTTCTGACCATCGGGCGGTCGCTGGAGCGTGCCGCGATGATGACCGATCTTTTGGCCGACGTGGCTGGACCCAAATCGCCCGCAGGCGGGCTTGATCTGACGATCGAGGTGGGCGACAGCATCATGGTGCACCGGCAGCGCTATGCCGTCTTCACCAGCCGCGAAAGTGTGATTGACCTGCTGGGACTGGATGAAACCAACCCGCGTTCGGTGCGGTTTCATCTGGATGTGATCCGCAAACGGGCGGATGATCTGGCGCCGTTGCGCGGCCCCGGTCCGTTGGATGCCTTTGCGGGACAGGTGGTGGCGTTGCAGGACAGAATGGCCGCTCATACGGTGGGCAGCCTTGATCCCAAGGCGCTGATGGTCGCGCATGGGCAGATCCTGAACCTGTCAACGGCGCTGCATGCGACGTTCATGCAATAGGGGCTGGCGGTGATTTTCGACATCAAGCTGCGCATTGCCTATGAATATGCCAACCCTGCGGTGGGTGGGCGGCATGTGGTCTGCGTGATGCCCTTGGCTTTTGGCACCGGCCAGACGGTGCACTGCGCCGCATTGCAGATCGAACCGGCCCCGCAGGAACGCGTGGATAGGGTTGATTTCTTCGGCAACCGGGTGACGGAGTTCAGCTTTCGCGGCCCGCATGACAGCGTGACCTTGACCATGCGCGCAAGGGTTGCGCGCGACGATGTGGCCGTTCCAATCGACGCCTCGGTCAGTCTGGCCGGGTTGCTGGCACAGTTGGCAGGATGCCGCGATATCGGGCCTGCTGCACCGCTGCATTTTCTGTCGCAGTCTTTACGGGTGCCGCGTGATGGGGCGATGACGGCCTTTGCCAGTGCGCAACTGCGGCCCGATATGTCGGTGGCGCAGGCGGTGTTGGCCATTGGCAGCGCGTTGTTCCGTCACATGCGCTTTGATCCCGGCGCGACCACGGTGGATACTCCGGCGGCAGAGGCGTTTGCGAAACGTCGGGGGGTTTGTCAGGATTTCTCGCATATCATGATCGCCTGCCTGCGTGGCATCGGCATTCCGGCGGGCTATGTCAGCGGCTTTCTGCGCACTTTGCCGCCGCCGGGCAAACCTCGGCTGGAAGGCGCAGACGCCATGCACGCCTGGGTACGGGCATGGTGTGGCGAGGCTGTCGGTTGGGTGGAGTTTGACCCGACCAATGACCGGCTGGCTGGCGGCGATCACATCGTGGTCGCGCATGGCAGAGATTACTCTGATGTTGCCCCGATCAAGGGCACCATGCGCGTCGCGGGCGGCCAGAAAAGTCGGCAAGCGGTGGATGTGGTGCCCGCAGGTTAACGCGGTGTCACGGTCATGTACTGCGCCCGCACGGCGGCCGGGGACAACCCGTAGCCTGCCTTGAACTGCGCGTAGAATTGGCTGATGGATGCAAAGCCCGCCGCCTCTGCGACATCGGTGATCGCCATCGAACTTTCGACCAGCAATGCCCGTGCCCGCATCAGCCGCATGCGGATGACGAACTGTTTCAGCGGCATCTGCATGATCCGGCTGAACAGCGCGAGTGCATAATTCTCATGCAGCCCGGTTACGGCGGTGATCTGTGCATTCGCCAGCGGCTGATCCAGATTCTCCAAAGCGTGGCGCACCATGGCAATGACGTGGCGGATGTGCGTTGACGACAACACCCGGTCAACGCCGGCGTCATGGCGCGGCGCCAACAGATAGTCCGGCTCGGTCAGCTGGCTGCGGCGGAACATGGCGTTCATCTCCATTTTCACCAGCTCGGTTCGCTCAAAATCGCCGGAACGATAATCGTCATACCAGCGCCGCACCTGATCTTCGCCGCACAGGCTTTGTGGCAACGCGATGATCCCGCCGCCCAGCAGCGCCACCTGCAAAGGGGCGATGTGATGCATCATCAGGAACGAATCCAGTGGCAGGTAGATGTTGCACAGGTTGAAACTGTCGGACTGCAACGGCGTGGCTTTGGTCATTCGGTGCGGAATTCCGGCCCAGAAGATCACCAGGCGGTTGGTCGGCACCTGCACCGGTTGACCGTCCACATCATATTCCAGCGCCATGCTGAGCGCAAAATTCGCCTCAATGTGGCCGTGCCAATGGTGCTGCGACATCAGGGGTGGATTGAAGATTCGCATGCCAAAGCGACCAAAGGCGCGGTTGGCTGCGTAGAAGTGGCGTTCATGTGTTGACGTGGGGCCTTTGCGGGGAACGGTGCCGGACTTCATCGCCTCATTTCCCCATTTCTTAGAAAGCCGGAAAACAATCCGATAAAACAATCTTGATGTAAAGCCTGAGGGTCGGCATCTTTGTCCCATCCAAAGACGACCGGAGGAGGTTTGTCTGTGGGGTCAGGAAAAACAGAAACGACTAGGCCGCGTGGCGGCTCAGGGAGGAATGATGCACGTTCATACCACACGCAGCGCGCTTGCAGCGCTGCTTTTGGGTGTTTCGACGTTCGCGGTGCAGGCCGAAATGGCCGCCCCTACCGCTGTGCCGGAAGCCCCGAAATTCGACGCCCAAGGCGAACCGATTTACGTCAACCGGTCTGATGTGTTCGAATACAAGGCACTGCCCGCCTATTCGGAACCGGCCTTCGTGACCGAGTTTGTGACCGCAGGCAAACTGCCCCCGGTGGCCGATCGTCTGCCGAAAGAGCCGCTGGTTTATAAAACCGCCAACATGCCCGACGGCAACGGTGTTTACGGCGACGTGATGCGCCATGTCATCGGCGGACGTCCGGAGGGCTGGAATTTCTGGGGCGGTCAGTCCTATGGCTGGGGCGGTATTGATATCGGTCTGGTCGAATGTCTGACCCGCACCGGCCCGCTGTTCACCGTGAACTCTGCCGATCTGCAACCGATGCCGAACCTTGCCAAAGCTTGGGAATGGTCGGAAGATGGCATGTCGTTGACCGTGCATCTGATTGAGGGTGCCAAGTGGTCGGACGGTGATGCGTTTGATACCGAAGACATCGCCTTCTACTGGGATGATGTGATCATGGATCCCGAAGTCACCCCGCTGATGGGTGCCGCGCAGGAAACCTATGGTGCCGGCACAACGCTGGAAGTCATCGACGCCTTCACCTTCAAGATGACCTTCACCACAGCCTTCCCCGAGTCGGTTCTGTATTCGATGGCCTATGGCAACTTCTGCCCCGGCCCAAGCCATGTTCTGAAGCCCAAGCATCCAAAGCACGGCGGCGAAAGCTATGAGGCGTTCCAGCAGGCCTTCCCGTCGGACATGATGAACTTCCCGACCATGGGCGCTTGGGGTGTGGTGGAACACCGCCCCGATGACATCGTGGTGCTGCGCCGCAACGCCTATTACTGGAAGGTCGATGAAGCTGGTCAACAGCTGCCCTACCTAAACGAAATGCACTACCGTCTGTCCACCTGGGGTGATCGTGACGTGCAGGCCGTTGCCGGAACCGGTGACTTTTCTAACCTTGAGCAGGCCGAAAACTATGTGGAAAGCCTGAAGAAAGCCGCCGATCCGGCAAGCCCGGCGCGTCTTGCCTTTGGTCCTCGCACCATCGGTTACACGTTGTACCCGAACCTGTCCGGCAACGGCTGGGGTGAGCCCGATGAGCGCGCCCAAGCCGTGCGCGATCTGAACCGCAACCTTGATTTCCGCAAGGCGATTTCCTACGCGATGGACCGTCAACGGCTGGGCGAAAGCCTTGTGAAAGGCCCGTTCACCACGCAGTATCCGGGCGGCATTTATGCCGGAACCGCGTTTTATGACGCGGCCTCGACGGTGTTCTATCCGTTCTCGGTCGAGAGCGCCAAGGAAGCGTTGAAGGCTGCAGGGCTGGAAGACAGCGATGGCAACGGCTTTGTCAACTTGCCGGGTGGTGACGATCTGAACGTGACTCTGCTGACGCAGTCGGACTACGCCACTGACAAAAGTCTGGCAGAGGGCGTGATTGCGATGATGGGCGATGCGGGCGTGAAAGTGACGCTCAACGCGCTGACGGGCAAGGACTTTGACAACGCCCGTGACGCTGGCAAATATGACTGGATCGTGTTCCGCAACGGCACTGAACTGATCACGATGGTTCAGAACTCTACCGCTTTGGCCCCGGTTGGTCCGACCACTGACCTCAACCACCGCGCCAATGCGGCCGGAGAGATGGATCTGCTGCCGCACGAGCAGGTTCTGGTCGATACCACCACGGCCTTCATCAGCGAACGTGATCCGGCCAAGCGCATCGAACTGGCCAAAACCTACCAGAAAACCTACACGGAAAATCTGGATGGCATCGGCCTGACCGCCTATCCCGGCGCCTTGATTGTGAACAAACGGTTCGCAAACATCCCCGCCGGTGCGCCGATCTTCATGTACAACTGGGCCGAGGACAACATCATCCGCGAGCGTGTGTTTGTGCCTGCGGACAAGCAGTTGGCGATCGAGTTGCACCCCAACACCCTGCCGGGTGCCCTGGGTGATGCTGGCCCGGCGATGGCGAAGTAAGGGACGTGTTCCCACTGGCGGGCAGGGCATCTTGCCCGCCAGACCCCTCCGATTTCCCTTCAAAAGGTGATGCCGATGCTGCGCTTCCTTGCGATCCGCATTCTTCAGGCCATTCCAGTGCTGGCAGTGATGAGCATCATCACCTTCGCCATCATTCAGGCCCCGCCCGGTGATTACGGCGACTTCATCCGCACCAACATGATGGTGCAGGGCAACGCCACGGCCGAGGCCGCCGGAGCGGCCGCTGATGCCTATCGTGAGGCGCATGGGTTGAATGATCCGATGGTGGTGCAATATGGCCGCTGGATCTGGGGCATCGTCAGTCGTGGTGATTTCGGGCAGTCCTTTGCCTATAACAAACCGGTGGCAGACGTGGTGATGCAACGTCTGCCCGCCACCATTGCCATCGCATTGACCTGCCACATTCTGGCCAGCATCATCGGCATCAGTTTCGGCATCATCGCCGCGACACGGCAATACACCTGGGTGGATACCGCGCTGTCGTTTGTGTCCTTTCTGGGCATGACAGTGCCGCGATTTCTGCTGGCGCTGATCATTCTGTATGTCCTGGCGTACAAGCTGAACGTGCAGGAAATCGGGTCTTTCTTCTCAAGTGCTTACGGGGGTCAGCCGTGGTGGCCTGGCCTGTTTGATTTCAATTGGGGCAAGCTGTGGAATCTGATCCAGCATGTCTGGCCAGTGATCGCGGTCGCGACTTTTGGCGGGCTGGCCTACAATATGCGGGTGATGCGCGCCAATCTGTTGGACACGCTGAATGCGCAGTATGTGGAAACCGCGCGCGCCAAGGGGCTGTCTGAAGGCGCGGTGATTCTGCGTCATGCAGTGCCAAACGCGCTGCATCCGCTGGTCGCCTATCAGGGCGTGGTGCTGCCCTACATGCTGACCGGCGAGATCGAGGTGGCCATCGTCTTTGGTCTGGCCACCATTGGCCCGGCGATTGTGGGGTCGATGGGCATCGGCGACGTCTATGTTACCGCCACTTTGCTGCTGGTGCTGGGGGCGACGTTGATCATCGGCAATATCATCGCTGATCTGCTGCTGGTGGCGCTTGATCCGCGCATCCGGGTGGGAGCAGACGCATGAGCATCCATGAAGGCGAGGCCGCCGACGCCCGTATCTCCACCGTTTCGACCGAAAGCCAAAGCTATCCGGCGCTGGTGTGGCGGCGGTTCCGCAAGTCCGTTCCCGGCATGTTCGGGTTGATCTTGGTTGGCACACTGCTGTTCGTGTCGCTGTTCGCGAATTTCTTTGCGCCGATGGACCCGAACCAGCCCGACAAGGGTTTTGCGCCGCCGGACAAGATTTCCTTCTTCACCAAGGACGGCTTTACCCTGTGGCCAGTGGCCTATGCGATTGCCGAAAGCGAAGAGTTGGATCCGATCACCTATCAGCCTCTGATGGGCCCCGACATGGACAACCCGCGCCCGCTGCGGTTCTTTGCGCAGGGCTGGGAGTATCAATTTCTGGGCCTGATCCCGACCAACCGCCATTTCATCGGCGTGTCGGATGGCAGCCCGTTGCATCTGCTGGGCACCGACAAACTGGGCCGCGATATCCTGTCACGCGGCATCGTCGGCAGCCGCATCACCCTGATGATCGCGCTGACCTCTATCACCCTGATCACCATCATCGGCACGTTGATGGGGATCACCTCGGGCTACATCGGGGGCAGGTTTGATATGTGGTTTCAACGGTTTGTGGAGATTATCCTGGCCTTCCCGCAGCTGCCTTTGTATCTGGCCCTGACCACGTTGATCCCGGTGACGGCGCCGTCCTACATCTTCCTGACCTTCGTGATCATGGTGATCGTGGGTCTTGGCTGGGCGCAACTGTCGCGTGAGGTAAGGTCGAAAACCATGTCGATGGCGCGGATCGATTACGTCCGCGCCGCGATGGCGGTGGGGGCATCTGATCGCCGGATCATCACCCGCCACATCCTGCCCAATGTGATGAGCCATGTGATTGTTGCGGTGACGCTTGGGATCCCGAGCATCGTTCTGCTGGAGTCTTTCCTTGGCTTTCTGGGCTTTGCCGTGAAACCGCCGCTGATTTCCTGGGGTTTGATGCTGCAAGACGCGGGCACGTTTTCCGTGATCGGTTCCTACCCGTGGATCCTTTCCCCCGTCGGCTTTGTCTTGCTTGCCGTCTTCGCCTTCAACGCGCTGGGTGACGGTTTGCGCGATGCCATTGATCCGTATTGAGGGGATGCAGGTGTTGGATATAACCCAAAACATCGTGATCGACGCGCAAAACATCGGCGTCACCTTTCACGTCGATGGCGGCAAGATCGAAGCTGTGCGCAACGTCAGCTTTCAACTTCACCGGGGTCAAACGATCGCGCTTGTCGGCGAAAGCGGGTCGGGCAAATCGGTGACGGCGCGCGCCATCATGCGATTGTTGTCGAAGCGCGCCCGCGTGTCGGATCAGACCATCATCTCTTATGACGGGCAAAACATGGCCCGCCTGTCCGATCTGGAAATGCGCAAGCTGCGCGGCAACCGCATCACCATGATCTTTCAGGAACCGATGAGTTCGCTGAACCCGGTTTACACAATTGGCAGCCAGATCGTCGAAATCCTGCGCATCCATCAGAAGATGGACCGCAAAACCGCGATGGCGAAGGCGTTGGATTTGCTGCGAGAGGTGCAAATCCCCGACCCCGAGGCGCGGTTGCAGCAATACCCGCATCAGCTTTCGGGTGGGCAACGGCAGCGCGTGATGATCGCCATGGCCTTGGCCAATAACCCCGATGTGCTGGTGGCGGATGAGCCTACCACAGCGCTGGATGTGACGGTGCAGGCAGAAATCCTGAACCTGATCCGGGCCTTGCAGAAAAAGCTGGGCATGGCGGTGATCTTGATCACCCATGATCTGACCGTGGTGCGGCAGTTCGCGGACCATGTCTATGTCATGCAGCATGGCGAGGTCCGCGAGTCAGGCCCGACCGAAGACATTTTCACCAACCCGCAGCACGCCTACACCAAACGCCTGCTGGGGTCTGAACCAAAGGGACAAGCGAACCCGCTGGAAGGGACGCCGGAAACGGTGCTGGAAGGCCGCGATATTGCTGTGACGTTTTCGTTGCGCAAGGGGGGGGCGTTCCGGGGCAGCTATTACGATCTGAAGGCGGTCGATAACCTGTCCCTCATCCTGCGGCGCGGGGAGACTTTGGGGCTGGTGGGGGAGTCTGGTTCGGGCAAGACCACCTTCGGACAGGCGTTGTTGCGGCTGAACCGGATCAATGGCGGGCAGATTTCCTTCCTTGGTCAGCAGATCGAAACCTTTGACCGCAAGGCGATGAAACCCCTGCGCAGCCGCATGCAGATCGTGTTTCAGGACCCCTTCAGCAGTCTCAACCCCCGCATGTCGGTGCGCCAGCTGATCGAAGAGGGGCTGATCGTCAACGGGATCGGTGCGGACAAGGCCGAGCGGCTGGAGCGCGTCAAACAAGCCCTGCGCGATGCCGGGTTGCCCGACACCATCCTGTCCCGCTTCCCGCATGAGTTTTCGGGCGGGCAGCGGCAGCGCCTTGCCATCGCCCGCGCTGTCGCGTTGGAGCCGGAATTCATCCTGCTGGATGAACCAACCAGTGCCTTGGATCTGTCGGTTCAGGCCCAGATCATCGAGCTGTTGCGCAAACTGCAGCGCGATAAGGGGCTGTCCTATCTGTTCATCAGTCACGATTTGAAGGTGGTGCGCGCGTTGTGCCACCGGGTGATCGTGCTTCAAAACGGCCAGATCGTCGAACAAGGCCCAGTGGCTGACGTTCTGGAACGCCCCACAACCGACTACACCCGCCGCCTTGTGCGTGCGGCTTTCGAAATCGCAACCTGAGGATATCATGGCTTACCCCGTCATCACCTTCATCGGCGCAGGCTCCGCCGTATTCACCAAGAACATCGCGGGCGACATCCTGCAGAGGCCAGCCCTGGCCGGGGCCGAAGTGCGCCTGATGGACATCAACCCGCAGCGGTTGGAGGAATCCGAGATCATCGTCGGCCGCATGGCGCAGGCAATGGGCGGCAAGGCCAGTGTCAAAACCTACACCGATCAGCGCCGCGCGCTGGCCGGGGCCGACTTCGTTGTCTGCTGCTTTCAGGTCGGTGGCTATGAACCCTGCACCGTGACGGATTTCGAGGTGCCAAAAGCCTATGGCCTGCGCCAAACCATCGCCGACACGCTGGGGATTGGCGGCATCATGCGGGGCCTGCGCACGGTTCCGGTTTTGTGGGGGATATGCGAGGACATGCTGGCGGTCGCCCCCAACGCGATCATGCTGCAATATGTCAACCCGATGGCGATCAATACTTGGGCGATTGCCGCCAAGTACCCGACCATCCGGCAGGTCGGCCTGTGCCATTCCGTGCAGGGCACCGCATGGGAGCTGGCCCGCGATCTGGATATTCCGGTCGAAGACATCCGTTACCGCGCCGGTGGTATCAACCATATGGCCTTCTATCTGAACTTTGAACATCGTCAGCCGGACGGCAGCTACATTGACCTCTACCCGGCGCTGAAGAAGGGCTATGCCGAAGGCCGTTTCCCGAAGCCGTCGCACTGGAACCCGCGCTGCCCCAATAAGGTGCGCTATGAAATGCTGACCCGTTTGGGTTATTTCGTGACCGAGTCCAGCGAACATTTCGCCGAATACACGCCGTGGTTCATCAAGCGCGACCGCCCGGATCTGATTGAGAAATTCGGCATCCCGCTGGATGAATACCCCAAACGCTGCGTCGAGCAGATCGCGCGCTGGAAGAAAGAGGCGGAATCCCTGAAATCTGCCAACACGGTCGAATTGAAGGAAAGCCATGAATACGCCAGCCAGATCGTGAATTCGGTGGTGACGGG
>JBIHZO010000411.1:0-3511 GCA_044231405.1 Cypionkella sp.
TTTGCGACACCACCGAAATCACCTCGGCGCGCAGCTCATCCGCCACCTGACGCAGTTGCGCATCGGTCAGCCGACGCAGATCGGCAGGGGCGTGAACGGTATCCAGAAGCGGAGTTTCAAGGCGCATGGCAAAGCCCTTTGATATGAAAAAAGGTGCCGGGTGAGGATCACACGGCACCAGGTCCCTGTCGCCAACAGGAAGGGAACCGGGCCGTGGATTGGCCCAGGGTTTGAGCCGGCATCTGGCCCCAACATCAGTGCGGGCCGGGCGACACCTGGCCGCCCGCCCGAAGGCATCACACGATCTTTTGCAAAGGCGCGCTGAGTTCCAGCCCGCTGTAGGGCGAGGGCGCTTGCTTGCTTTCCTCGGGCAACAGCAAGCCAACGACCCAGATCGCCAACAACACCGCGCCCACAATCGACAGACCCGCAGCCGCGATAAACGCGCCCCAGACCATCTGTCCCAAAGCCCAGACCCGCAGGCGGATCATCGGGCTTTGGCCCTCAAAATAGTGTTCGTCAGACATGATCCATCCTCTCAGAAATCAGCCAAAGTTCAGTCCAGCGGCGCGTAACCATGGTCCTGCGCCCACACAAACCAGTTATCAACCACGGTGCCGGTCAGCAGGATGCCGATGCCCCCGGTGATCGGAACCAGAACCGCAAACCACCACGCCCAACGGTGAATGCCCTCCATCGTGGCGTTGAAGCCCATGGTCCAGCGCCAGAACAAGGCCGCGCGTTCGGATGCCGTGCCGCGATCCACGATCTGCTCCAACTCGCGGTCGCCACCCAGACGGGTCACGGACAAGATGGTCGCCCCGTGCATCGCAAACAGCAGCGCCGATCCGTACAGGAAGGCGATGGAAAGCGCATGGAAGGGGTTATAGAACAGGTTGCCATAGGTCAGGCTGAACAGGTTGGTCCAGTCCAGATGCGGGAAGATGCCGTAAGGCACCGCCTCGGACCAGCTGCCCATCATCACCGGACGGATCAGACCCAGCACCAGAACCAGCCAGATCGCCGATGCAAAGGCCCAAGCCACATGCTTGCCCAGACCCAAAGCCTCGGCCCGCAGATAGGTGCGCACCCACCAGGTGCACAGCGAGATCAGAAAGAAGAACCCCGCCACCAGAAACAGCCCACCCTCGCCCATCGGCGGGATGCGCAGACCCCATTCCGGTGCCGGTGGCTCCAGCGCCATCCAGAAGAGATCGCGCATGAACACCGCCGGGTTGTAGCCCGCCACCTGCCAGAAATGCACCCCGATGATCAGGAACCAGATCAGACCTGTGGCCATGCTGATCACGCCGAAGGTGCCCAGATAAATCGGCCCCAACTGCGCGTTGCCAAACCAGCCCGCTAGGGTGGAGAAGCTGGCACTTTTGGTACGGTTGCCCAGATCGACGCCTTCGACCATCCCCATTTCAGGGGCCGCGCGCACCTGAACCTGGGTGAAGAAGTTTTGATACTCAGCCATTTACGCCTCCTGGAATGTTGACCCAGAACGGAAGTTGCAGCCACCAGTTCCACCAGTCGACCCATTGATCGAACCAGATGGTGCCGGAAATCACGATGCAGATCGCGCTCCAGAATGCGGCGTTCAGCGCCAGCAACATGCCCACACGGTGAATGCCAAGCGTGCCGACTGAGTAGCCGATCAGATCACGAAAGAAAGTGTCTTCGTGGTCAGGCGTCTTCATCAGTTGCCCCTTGCCCGGGTTGGCCGCCGACAAGATCAGACCACCGTGCAGCGCCAAAGCCATCGCGTTGGTGAAGAAGAAACTGACCGCAATCATATGGACCGGATTGTAGTGGAAGTTGCCATAGGTGTAGCCGGTGTTGCTGACCCAATCGAGATGGCTGAAGATGCCATAAGGGAAAGCGTAGCCCCAGCTGCCCATCAGGATGGGCCGGATCACCACCAGCGTCAGATAGGCGAAAATCGCCACGCCAAAGGCAATCGGAACATGCAGGCCGATGCCCAGCTTGCGGCAGATTTCCACCTCGCGCAGGGCCCAGCTGATGAAGGCACCCGCCGCGCAGAAGGTGATGATCTGCCACAACCCGCCTTGCAGCAGGGGCGCAAAACCAAGACCGTTTTCAACGGAGGGTGGATTGATGGATATCAGCCAGGGGTTCCACGTGGGCCCCATCGCTGCGCCGTAAAAGATCAGCATGGTGCCAAGGGCCGCGAAGAAGAAGGTCGTGACCCCAAAGAAGCCGACGTAGAAAGGACCGACCCAGAAGTCGAACAGGTTCCCGCCGATCAGCGTGCCACCCGGCACGCGGTATTTTCGTTCGAAGCTGAGCAGTGCCATGCTTCCCTCTCCGCGATTGGACGGATCACCCTTCCGGCGCTGGATCAGCGCGGCGGGACCGTCATTTTCTCTTGAATATCATAGGTTTATTTGGTGCGGGCGGGACCTTGCCGCCCGCACCAAGGGGAAGCCTTACTGGGCTGCGACAGGTGCCACGTAGCCATGCTTGGCGGCGGCAATGTCGAACCAGTTGTAGGCAGGGTTCGACAGCAGGACGAGGTGAATCATCGCTGCCAAAAGGAACAGGAAGACCCCCTGCGCCACGAAAACGCGACGCGGATCGAAAATCAGCCAGATCTTGTAGAACTTGCTCATATCATGTTCCCCCTTAGAACCACGGACGCCAGATGAAGACGGCCACATGTGCCAAAACAGCGATGGTCGTGAACAACCAAAGCCCGCTCATGTAGACCGAGTGCAATTCTTGTGCTTGTTGGTCGGTAAGACCTGTGAACGACAGGTCGGATTTATCAGCCATAGTACCCTCCGGATATTCGGACTGACGCCGCAATCCCTGCGGCCGGGCCACGGTGGGCGGAATGCCCCTCCGATGTTTCGCCGACCCGTTGCCAGGGCGGAGAATTCTGTGTGCGGTTTCTCAACCGCGGAAAATCATGGGCGTGATCGCCTCGGCGTCCTTCAACGCGCGGGCCACCGGGCCAAGGCGCGGCAGGCCTGCGTGTCGCACCACCTGGAACAGCCAGCCCAGCACATGCGGCAACACCGCAAGGCTGAAGATCAGCGCGAAGTAGATGAAGTATTCGGCCTTGTTCACACGCTTGACGTGATGCAGATCGCCGTTGGCGGTAAAATCGCTCATGTCTTCTCTCCCTCGGTGTGGGAGGGTGCCACTCCGGGCAGGCCCTCCACGGTTTCGCGCACCACCCGCTCTGCCCCGGAATCCAGCGCAGCCTTTTCGGCTGCATCGCGCAAAGTCCGCGCGGCGCTGATCCGGGTCAGGATCGGGTGGGTGTTGACAATACGGTCCAGCGCCGCCTGCGCATCGACATCCCAAGGGAAATCGCGCCGCAGCGTGGTGGGGGTTGCCTGCGCCGAGTCCATCTCGGTGCCCAGCGGCAGAATGTGGAACAGCGCGTCAAACAGGCTGTTGCAGACGTCTTGCAGGATGCAAACCGCACCCGCGTATCCCATCACCGGCGTGCCGGTTGACCGGCGGATCGCTGCCCCCG
>JBIHZO010000412.1:0-3504 GCA_044231405.1 Cypionkella sp.
CCACGACAAAGGGTAATCCCCACTGCGCAACCACCGTGTAGGTGACAAAACCGCCGAACACATACATCTGCCCATGCGCAAAGTTCAGCACGTTCATCAGGGAAAAGATCAGCGTCAGCCCCAGCGCGATCAGCGCGTATTGCGCGCCAAGGTATAGCCCGTTTGCAAGGATCTGCTCCATGCCTGGCCCTCCGGTTGTGATGAAAGGAGGGGCCGCCGATCAGACGGCCCCAATGAGACACCGCAAACGGGTGTCAGTCGACTTGTGCGACGAACATCGTCTCGAACGCGCCGTCCTTGAACACGTTCACCACCAAAGGCACCGAAAGCTGACGCTTTTGCCCGAACGAGGTGGCGCCGACGTATTTCAGCTTGGCATCGCCCACCATATAGGGGTTGGGAGCCTCGAACGTATCCATCGTGGTCTTGAACTCTTCGACGTTCTCGATGGCGGCGGGGTTCGCGGCGATGGTCGCCAGAATGTATTCCAGCGCATAGACCTTGGTGTTGGACTCGTCGTTATATTCGCCAAACATCTTGGTGTAACGATCCACAAATTCCTTCATCATGTCGCTGGCCAGTTCCGGGGTAGACGCCCCACCAACCGAGATGAAGCCATTGGCCAACTCGCCCGCGCCTTCGGCCAGAACAGCAGCGTCCTGCGCGGTTTCGGTGGAAATCAGGCCGGTGTAACCCAATTCACGGGCCGAGCGGATCAGCTGCGGCGCATTGGCAGGCGACACGCCAGACAGCACCAGAAGATCGGGCGCAGACTGGATCACCGGCAAAAGAACCGGGGTGAAGTCGGTGGTGTCCACCTGATAGGTCACCGAATCCGACACCACTTCCAGCCCCAGCGCCTTGGCGGCCGCAGCACCGGAATCGCGCTGGCTGAGCGGGTCGGATTCGTTGCCTGCCACAAAGGCCACTTTCTTGACGCCGTTGTTTTCCATCAGATGTTTGTAGATTGCCGGGCCGGACTGATAGTTGGCCACCATGCCCAGAATCGCGTTGGAGGCGGGCGCGGTATAAAGCTCCTTCGGGAAGGCATAGGGGAAATAGATGATGCCGTTCTGTTCGGCCACCGGGCGCACCGCAGCCGCACCATCGTCGACGTTGGGGCCAACGACATAGTGGATGCCACTTTGTGCCATCTGTTCCATGCCCGCGATGGCGCGCTTGGGGTCTTTCTGATCGTCGAACGAGACGATTTCAACGTCGTATTTGGTGCCGCCGATGTCATAACCGCCGGTTTCGTTGATCCAGGCGGCGCGGGTTTCCATCGACCGCTGGTTTGATGTGCCCCATGCGGCGGCGGGACCCGAGGTCACGCCGACAAAGCCGATCTTCAGGACCGGATTTTCGGCGAATGCCATGCCGACCAAGCCAAAGCTGGCTGCGGCTGCAAGGACGGTGGATTTCAAAAGTGTTCTGCGAAGCATATGGCGAACTCCCTGTAAGCCAAAATGGGGTGTTGGGTCTGCGTCCCGTTCGGGGATCCTTGAGTAAGGGCATCAGACTTTATTGTTAACAATCTTGTCAACAACAAATACAAGCTTTGTCGACACCTATAGCAACTTGTCGGCGCATGGATTGCCGACTATCGTTCTGGTGTAAAACATCAAAAGGTGGTTCGACTTCTTATGCCCGCTGCACCAAAGAATGTCAGTCACACCGTGCTTGACGATGAAATCGCTGAAAAAGAGATCGTAGAGCGTATTTTCGCAGCCGTTGTGGAACAACGCCTGCCGCCGGGAACGAAGCTTTCCGAATCGGCGCTGTGCGAGGCCTTTGGTGTCGGGCGAATGCGCATACGCCGGTCACTTTTGCTGTTGTCATCGCGTGAAGTGGTCGAACTTCACCCCAATCGCGGCGCATATGTCGCCTCGCCCACCGCGGCTCAGGCCCGCGAAGTGTTCGAAGCACGCCTGGCGCTGGAGCCAACGATTGCGCAGTTGGCTGTTGAACGCGCCACAGCCGAAGACATTGCAAACGTCTCTGCGCATCTGAAAATGGAGCATGACTCTCACCACCATGAGCAGCGCCACGTCGCCATTCGGCTGTCAGGGCAGTTTCACATCCTGCTGGCCGAAATTGCCGCAAATTCGGTGATGCTGCGGATGATGAAAGAACTGGTCACCCGCACCTCGCTGATCATCGGTATTTTCGGCGCGCCCAGCGTGGCCAACTGCCGGGTGGATCATCATGACCGGATTTTGCAGGCGTTCAGGACGCGAGACGGGCGGGGGGCAGCCGACCTGATGACCCAACATCTGCGCGAGATTGAAGGCAGTCTGGATCTTGGCAGCCGGAACAACGGGGCTGTCGATCTGGTCAGCCTTTTTGGCAACCCTCGGGTGCCGGGGTAAGTTCTGCGGATCTACCCCTGCCCCGGTTGGCCAACGCGGTCCACGCCCATCTGCGCGATTTCGGCTTGGTCGCAGCGAAAGATGTCCACAACATGGGCCGTCTCGTCGCCCAAGCGGTGACGGCTGATGGCCGTGATTGGACTTTTCATCATGGCGATCACTGGTTTCAATGTGTGGGGTGCGGCATTGTTCCCGCCGCTTGCCGGGCGGTTCGCGGCGCGGGTGATTTGGCTGGTTCCGGATCGGTCGGGGACACCGGTCAAGGCGCTTGAACCGCAGCTTTTGGCAGACAGCGGCACTGCGCTGGATGGCCACCGCGCGCATGGCGACGGCCATCACTTGGCCATCGGTCACGCATTGCAGGCCGTACTGGCAGCGCAAGGCGACGGATCGCCCATCAAGGCGCGCAAGCGGAAGGCCCACTGATCAAGGCCGCGCGCGCCAAGTCTGGCACATCGGCACAAAGTGATTTCCGCCGACCCGGCAGGTCAGAATGACATGAATCAACGACAAGGGCCGAAACACTGGTAATCGTTGCCGCAAGGTTGTGGTGGCAGGTCGCACGGTGGTCTGCGCTACATTCCTTGCACCGATCAAGATTGAAAAGCAGATCCGACACGGTTTGAAATGACGACCTGAGTCAAGGCCGGAGCAATCTGATCAGCACAAGGTATTTCCTGTCTAAAAGGACCGAGGCCAAGATGACTCGCACCCGGAAGAAACAGTCTCCCCCTGCCGCTCCGCCGATGTTCGCCGGGCTTCCTGCGGTGATCGAGCCACCACAAGCAGCCGAGCATCCGCATCAGAACTTTGACCGAGCAGCCCGGGCCGCCGTGGCGCGGCTTTCGGGGGGTATCTCCACCCATGCTTTCGTTGAGGCATGGAGTGACTGGGCCCAGCATCTCGCCCGCGCACCCGGCCGCCAGATGGAACTGGCCGAACGCGCACAGAGCAATCTGCTGAAGCTGGCGACCCTGGTAGCCAGCCCGGTCAGCGCCCCGCCTTTTTCCCCGAAGCCCTATGACCACCGCTTTGACCATGAAGGCTGGCAAAAGCAGCCGTTCCAGTTGTGGCAGCAGGGATTTCTGGCGATGCAGGACTGGTGGGACCATGCCACCGAACCGCTGCGCGGACT
>JBIHZO010000413.1:0-3484 GCA_044231405.1 Cypionkella sp.
ATGACAAGCTGTTGATCACGCTGGAAACCTTGGGCGTGGCGCCGTCCGAAGACTTTTACAACTGCCTGTGCCGGGCGGGCAATTACGGCTCATCCGGCACTCAGCAATATTATCATCCTGACACCATTGGCACCTATGATGAACGCTACAGCTGCCAGACGCCCGGCGATCCCTGCATCGTTTCAGGCTATGGCTGCATGCGCTATCCGCTGCCATCTGATCCTGCCCTGTGGCAAGGCTGCGCCACTTCTGGTGCCGATGACCCCACACAATCCATCTTGTCCGCCATGGCCGAACGTGCGGCCAAATCCGCTGCAAAACCTGAAGGGACCAAGCCGTGAGCCGTCTTCTCAAAGCCGCTTTGCTGATCCTTGGGATTGGTGCCGCAATCAGCCCAACATGGGCAGAAGAGGCGCATCAAATCCCGTTTTCCGCGCAGCCCCAGGGCTGGATGGAGAGCAATTTCCGGGGCTATCCTTTCGCCACTCCGCCCACTTGGCAAGAAGTGGATCGGTCAGACGAAGCCATGACGATGTTTGGCGGCGACACGGAAACCAAAACCGGCCCAGCCTTCGGCCTGATGCTGGAACGTGATCCGATGCAGATCTTCAACCCTGAGACCACCGTTTCGCTGGGGCAAGCGGTGTTTGCCAACGGCCTGCACTTTGACATGGTGCGGTCCAGAGAGACGCCCGTGTCAGGGGTCACGATCGAAGGCACCTTCTTCATTTCGGTCGATCCCATTCTGGGCAAAAACCATCTGATCATCCTGCAAACCGCCTATGGGCAGCCCTTGGATCAGCACCGCGCCGTGCTGGACCAGATCCTGTCCACACTCGATTTGCCCGCGCCGGGGGTGTTGCCGCTGGAGCCTGCCCTTGCCGGGGCTTTTGCGGCGCCAGTACCTGAAGGCTGGGAGACCGGTAGCTACATGGATGACGAAGTGCTGATCTTTGAAAACCCTGCCATCCAGGGGGAGTTCAAACTGATGCGCCACACCGCCGACTATGAACCCGGATTGCGCAGCGATTGGTACATGCCAGAAGGAACCCTCGGCCAGCCCGTTGCCTTTCTGGGCCAGAACGCAGTGGTATTTGAATGGTCGAAACGGTCGAAAAAATATCATGACGCTGCGGACAGTGATGAGACGACGCGCCTTTACATCTTTGAAACCTGTCTCGCCAATGGCGATGTGGCATCGGTGGAATTGACCGGCCTGCCGGCGTTTTACGCCGACCCGCAGGTCATCGGCCTGTTGGACCGGGTGAAGCTGCAGCTTGGCCCGGATGCGGCACCCTGCCCGGCCAGCGCCTTGCCTGTTGGCATGCCGACCGGGGCCGCTGGGGCAGAGCGCCCGGACAGTGACCCTGCCGTCGTTTTGGATCATGTCGCTGCGCCTGACAGTTGGCAAAGCCACAGGTTGGACGGTGTCGAGGTCTTCCTACCCCCCGATTGGACGGGCGGCGCGGGCGATGCAAACACGGCCAGCTTCATCTCAACAAGCGGCGAATACGAACTGTCGCTGGCATTTGTGCCAGATCTGCCCGCCACAACGGCCAATCTGACTGAGGTTCAACTGGCCGATGGCACCCGTTTCCTTCGTCTGAATGCGGTTGACGGCGAAACGCTGATCTCTGCCTCGCCGGTCCGGGCGGCGGACCACCTGACGATCACGCTCAAGGGCGGGCTTGCGGACGGACGCGGGTTCGTGGACATTCTGCGCAGCCTTCGCATCACCGCGCCCGCCAAAGCTGCAGTCGCAGCCACAGCCGATGCCGGGCCACTTCCTGCACTGGACGGCCTGATTGGCTATCACCCTGCTGACGGCTTTGTCACCATGACAACGCCAGACAGTCTAACCTACTTGGCCGAAGATGGCCGTGGATATCTGACCATTGCCAAAGGTGCTGCGGTGTTGGCACCCGCTGGCTTTGCCGCACTTGTGCCTGCGGGCCGACTTGGCAGTTACGCGGAAGAGTTCTCGATGGAGTGGTCGGCCTATGGCTGGCCAACGCCGGATCCGGAGTTTCTGGATAACGGCACGCTGATCAAAGGATGGCATATGGTCCATTTCGCCCGCACCTGCCTGCCCGGGCAAGTCCCTGTGGCCATCATGTTTGGCGGCATTGACCGTTTTACGGGCGGCGATGCGTTGATTCAGATCAAACGCAATCTGGCAGTCAATTGGCCCAAAGGCATGGAAGCATGCAGCCTGGAAAATGCCGGGGTTGGAAACCCTGCGGCGGGGGGCTTGGCGGGTGACGTGTTTGCTGAAGTGCCCAAACCAGACCCTGCGCCAGTTGAACCCAAGGCCTCGTTGGCTCCGGACCCTGCACCAAAGCCGCCAGCTGTCCTGCCACCGCCACCGCCAACTGAGGCCAGCGGCATTGAGCCTGACAGCTTCACCGATCAGGGCGGCGGTTATGCGCTGTATCAAAATGCCCGTTTCGGGACCAGAATCTCTTATCCCAGCGCTTATTTCAACGCAGACCAGCCACCCGAAAACGGGGACGGCCGCCGATTTTCATCGTCTGACGGTCAGGCGTACTTCCTGATCTTCGGCCAGCACGATGCCTTTGGCCTGCCGCAAGACGAAATGATGCGGCAAGATAAATCCTTGGGGGATTATCAAGGTGTCAGCTATGAAAAATCGGGCGCGGGCTGGTATGTGCTGTCCGGCCTGAGTGGTGACACCATCTTTTATCGCAAGGTGATTTTGGCACCCGACGGTGTCATTCACCAGTTTGAAATCCACTATCCCGCGGCACAGAAAGTCGCGTTCGATCCGGTCGTGACCCATATGGTGCAGAACTTTGGTCCGATGGTTGTGACAGAACTCGTGCCGCCTCCAGTGCAACAGCCGCAGCAAGCGAAGATCACCACCCCCGCGCGAAACACGGAACTGCGGGCGGCACTGATGGACGCAGCACGCATTCCGATCGAGGCCGATTTGGGCATGAAGATAATCTTTGTCGTCTCGGTGCTGAAAACCGATGGAGTCTGGGCCTACCTGCAAGCCCAACCGCGCAACCCCGATGGCAGCAAGATCAGATGGTCGAAGACCCCCTTTGCGGATGAAATGGAAAAGGGCGTGATGAGCGACGTCGCCATGGTTCTGCTAAAGAACAGTTCTGGAGGATGGCAAGTGGTCGATCACATCATGGGTCCGACGGACGTCTATTGGCTGGGCTGGCTTGAAACCTACGGCTTGTCCCAATCGTTGTTCAGCGATTGAGACGAGGGGATTTCCGGGGGCCAAGTCACTCGCAATAGCTGAAAACCATCAGACGTTCGGGTTGGCCCATGTTCCGCAACAGGACCCATCCTGTGCCGTCTCGGCCTGCGCCCAACCGTTTTCGTCGCTGCAGGGTCCGAAATCACAGATGCAGCGATCCATGATTCAAAACTCGCAGGTGGTTTTCATGCTGCCGCCCCTGTGGCGCAGCGATCGCGATAAGCAAAGGTCGCGGTGTCGCACCATCGG
>JBIHZO010000414.1:0-3474 GCA_044231405.1 Cypionkella sp.
GGGCGCCCAGATCACCGGGCATCACAAGCAACACCATTACAAGGATCTGGCCGATGAAGGGCACGGCCCCCACGCCAGTTCACACAGAAGATAGCTTTTACGGTTGCGCCGGACCGTGACACTGAAAACATATTCAAAAACAGGTTTCGACATCAGGCAACACCGATCCTGCTTGAAGCGCAGTGTGAGACAGGCCTGTATGGAATTGAAAAGGCAAGAGGGTAGCCTGTGCGCCACCCTTTTGCCTTTTGGTCATTTTGTTGAATTACAGCCCCGGATAGATCGGGAAGCGCAGGCACAAAGCCTCAACCTTGGCCTTCACCGCAGCCTCTACCGCTGCGTTGCCGTCTTCGCCATTGGCGGCCAGACCGTCGACCACTTCAACGATCCAATCCCCGATCAGGCGGAATTCGGCCTCACTGAACCCGCGCGTGGTGCCGGCCGGGGTGCCAAGGCGGATGCCCGATGTGATGGTCGGCTTCTCGGTGTCAAACGGGATGCCGTTCTTGTTGCAGGTGATGTGGGCGCGGCCGAGTGCCTTTTCGGTGGCGTTGCCCTTAACACCTTTGGGGCGCAGATCGACCAGCATCAGGTGGGTATCGGTGCCGCTTGTCACGGTGCCAAGGCCACCCTTCATCAGTTGATCGGCCAAGGCCTGAGCGTTGGCGATGACTTGCGCCTGATAGATCTTGAAGTCGGGCCGCAGCGCCTCGCCAAAGGCCACGGCTTTGGCGGCGATGACATGCATCAGCGGGCCGCCCTGAATGCCCGGGAAGATCGCCGAGTTGAACTTCTTCGACAGCGCCTCGTCATTGGTCAGGATCATGCCGCCGCGCGGGCCGCGCAGGGTTTTGTGGGTGGTGGTGGTGGCCACATGTGCGTGCGGGAAGGGCGAGGGATACAGACCCGCCGCGACCAGACCTGCAAAGTGGGCCATGTCGACCAGAAGGTAAGCACCCACCGAATCCGCAATTTCACGCATGCGCGCAAAGTCGATGATGCGGGGGATGGCAGAGCCGCCCGCGATGATCATCTTGGGCTGATGTTCGGTCGCCAAAGCCTGCACCTGATCGTAGTCCAGCATCAGGTCTTGCGCGCGCACGCCGTATTGCACGGCGTTGAACCATTTGCCCGACTGGTTCGGCGCGGCACCGTGGGTCAGGTGGCCGCCTGCGTCCAAGGACATGCCCAGAATCGTATCGCCGGGCTTGATCAACGCCTGAAACACGCCTTGGTTGGCCTGAGAGCCCGAGTTTGGCTGCACATTGGCGAAAGCCACGCCGAACAGTTCACACGCGCGCGAGATCGCCAGATTCTCGGCCACGTCCACAAACTGACAGCCGCCATAGTACCGCTTGCCCGGATAGCCTTCGGCGTATTTGTTCGTCATGACAGAGCCTTGCGCCTCCATCACCGCACGGCTGACGATGTTTTCGGACGCGATCAGTTCAATCTCGTGGCGCTGACGGCCAAGTTCGGACGTGATCGAGCCGAACAGTTCCGGGTCGCGGGAGGCAAGGCTTTCAGTAAAAAAGCCGGTGTCGCGGGGCGTGGCGGTCATGGGCGTCTCCTTTGGGGGCGTGCAGCAAGGCTTGATGGGTATTTAGGGCAAGGTATTGCGTGGGGGAAGGTCTTAAAACGACAGGTATTTGCGCCGCGACGAAATGGCCGCGCTTATTGGAAACCCTGGGGGAGGATGGAATACTTGGGTAAGGGCTTGAGTTTGCCCGGAACGCCCGCCAAGACTGTGCGAACAATGGGGGAAACCAAGTGCCGTTTCATCGGATCGCGTTCAAGGCAAGCCCGGCACCTGCGGCGCAAGAGTCGTTTGCGATACTGACCGCGCTGCATGGGCAATGCGCTGATGCAGTGGCCGATGTGGTGGTGGCTTTGGGCGGGGACGGTTTCATGTTGCAGACCCTGCACGAAACCCAAGCGCGGGATTTGCCGGTATATGGCATGAACTGCGGGACCGTTGGTTTCTTGATGAACACATTTTCGGTTGAAGATCTGCCCGCGCGGCTAGCTGCGGCAGAAGAGGCGGTGATCAACCCGCTGGTGATGCGGGCAGTGTCCGCAGATGGGACCATCACCGAAAGTTTGGCGATCAACGAGGTATCGCTGCTGCGCGCGGGTCCGCAAGCGGCCAAGCTGCGGATATCGGTTGATGGCAAGGTGCGGCTGCCAGAACTGGTATGTGATGGCGCGTTGGTGGCAACGCCTGCGGGGTCCACCGCCTATAACTATTCGGCGCATGGGCCAATTTTGCCCATCGGGTCGGATGTGCTGGCGCTGACGCCGATGGCGGCGTTCCGGCCAAGACGCTGGCGGGGGGCGTTGTTGCCGAAATCGGTGGTGGTGCGGTTTGACGTGCTGGAGCCGGAGAAGCGTCCGGTGCGCGCCGATGCTGACAGCCGCCCGGTTTTGGATGTGGTGTCGGTGGAAATCCGGTCAGAACCCGCGATCCGGCACCGCATCCTGTTCGATCCTGGCCACGGGCTGGAGGAGCGCTTGATCGTCGAGCAGTTCGCCTAGAGCGGTTTGAACGCGATCCACCCTAGCCCTTCGCCCAGCCTTCAATCTTGCGATAAAGCGTCGAAGGCGACAGTTCCAACACCCGCGCGGCCTTGGGTACCGATCCTCGGTAGCGGGCCAGCGTCGCCTCTATCACCAGCCGTTCCACTTCGGCAAGCGGCCGGCCCAGCAGGCTTTCCAGATCACCCACCGCGTCACTTGGCCGTGCCATAACCGGCACATCCAGAGGCCCCTCGTTTGCTTGTAGACACAGGCTTTCGGGCAGCATGTCGGGCGTGACCGCCCCGCCTTCGTGCAACACCACGATGTTGCGGATGACGTTCAAGACCTGCCGCACGTTGCCCGGCCACGGCAAACGACGGAACAGGGCCTGCACATCGGTATCCAGCCCGCCGAACTGTTTCGCCTCTTCCTGAGCAAACCGCGACAGCGCGGCTTCAGCGATCTCAACAACATCATCGCCGCGCTCGCGCAGCGGCGGCATGTGAATGGGCACGACGAACAGCCGGTAGAACAGATCCTCGCGGAACTGTCCGCGCCGAACCGCATCCATCGGGTCGCGGTTGGTTGCGCAGACGATGCGGACGTTGACCTTGCGCGGGCGGGTGGCTCCCACTGGAACGACGGTGGAGGTTTGCAGGAACCGCAGCAATTTTGTCTGCAGCGCCGGGGCCATTTCGCAAATTTCGTCCAGAAACAGCGTGCCGCCATCCGCTGCCGTGGCCGCCCCCGGTTTGTCGGAAATGGCGCCGGTGAAGCTGCCCTTCATATGGCCAAAGACCTCGGACTCCAGCAAATCCTGCGGAATTGCCCCACAATTCAGCGCGATGAACGGACCTGTCGCACGTGGGGAATTGCCGTGCACCGCCAGCGCGCATAGCTCTTTACCTGTGCCACTTTCGCCGGTGATGAACACCGTGGCCATCGACCGCGCCACAG
>JBIHZO010000064.1:0-11371 GCA_044231405.1 Cypionkella sp.
TCTGATGCAGCAGCCCGACGAGATCGGAAATTTGCGAAATCTCGTCATCATCAAATTCGCGGTCCTCGCGGGCAAAGCCGCCGATGCTGCGCGAGGAACTGAGACCATGCGAAATGGCCACGCCGAAGTTCAAGCCAAAGCTGGCGGCCTGGGGCAGAATGTTTTGGAGATCGGGCGCGTCCAGCGCGCTCCAACGGCGGCTGCCGGTCTGGCCAAAGGCCCAGGTCACCACCGGATCGCCCATCAGATATCCCTGTCGGGTGTAGACCTCGGTCCAGGCCGGATCATAGGTCTGCACCATGATCAGGGCCGAGGCAAAGCGGATATGCAAGCCAAGCGCATAGCCAGCTGGCGCAAGCGTCGTCAGCTTTGCCAGCTGCACATCTACGTCCGCCGATCTGCCCACATCAGCCGCCCTATGCGATTCCCTGTCATGTTCATCCGTTGCAATGAACAGCCCACAGGTCAACCCTGAGCAGATCATTTCAATCCATACATTGTCTATTTAGAGAGACTGGGCGGAGAAATGCAGAAGGCCCGTTCCAAGAACGGGCCTTCTTGACAGACTGATGACAGTTTTCGACTTATGCGTCGATCGCATCTTCGGCAGCGGTGCGGGCGTGATCGGCGGCACCTTTGGCCGACGGATCACGGTCGACAAACTCGATGATTGCCATCGGTGCCATGTCGCCATAACGGAAGCCAGCCTTCAGCACGCGGACGTAACCACCCTGACGGGTCTGGTAGCGCGGGCCCAGGATTTCGAACAGGCGTGCGGTGTGGATGTCTTGCTTCAGCTGCGCGTGGGCCTGACGGCGGGCGTGCAGATCGCCGCGTTTCGCCAGCGTGATCAGCTTTTCGATGATCGGGCGCAGTTCTTTGGCCTTGGGCAGGGTGGTCTTGATCTGTTCATGTTCGATCAGCGAACCGGCCATGTTGGCGAACATCGCTTTGCGGTGTTCATGGGTGCGGTTCAGCTTGCGGTAGCCATTTGAGTGACGCATCGGAATCTCCTAGACGCTGTGTTTTGCTTTGTCCGGCAGGGCCTACGATTGGTCCCGCTCACCTTGGGGCTTGCGCCCAGTTGTTCCCCGGCAGCCCGGGCATTTGGGGGGGCGTTGCCACCCCCCGTATTCTTAAAACTGGTCTTCGAAACGCTTGGCCAGATCTTCGATGTTTTCCGGCGGCCAGTCTTCGACTTCCATGCCCAGATGCAGGCCCATGCCCGACAACACTTCCTTGATTTCGTTCAAGGACTTGCGGCCAAAGTTCGGCGTGCGCAGCATTTCGGCTTCGGTTTTCTGGATCAGATCGCCGATGTAAACGATGTTGTCGTTCTTCAGGCAGTTGGCCGAACGCACCGACAACTCCAACTCGTCCACTTTCTTGAGCAGCAGCGGATTGAATTCAAGGCCGGCATCTTCGACGCCTTTGCCCGCAGCTTCGGGCTCGTCGAAGTTCACGAAAACGGCCAGCTGATCTTGCAGAATGCGCGCGGCATAGGCCACGGCGTCTTCGGGGGTCAGCGAGCCGTCGGTTTCGATTTTCATCGTCAGACGGTCGTAATCCAGAACCTGACCTTCGCGGGTCGGGGTGACTTCGTAGCTGACTTTCTTGACCGGCGAATAGATCGCGTCGATCGGAATCAGGCCGATCGGCGCATCTTCCGGACGGTTCTTGTCAGCGGCGACATAACCCTTGCCGGTGTTCACGGTCAGTTCCATGAACACATCGGCGCCGTCATCAAGGTGACAGATGACGTGCTCTTTGTTCAGAATCTCAATCCCGTTGGTTTCCGAGATGTCACCAGCGGTGACAACGCCCGGGCCTTTGGCGGAAATCGACAGGCGTTTTGGCCCATCCACATCCATCTTGATTGAAACGCCTTTCAGGTTCAGCACGATGTCGGTGACGTCTTCGCGCACACCGGCCACGGACGAAAACTCGTGCAGCACGTTGTCGATCTGAACGCTGGTGATGGCACCACCCTGCAGAGACGACATCAGGACGCGGCGCAGCGCGTTGCCCAAAGTCAGGCCAAAGCCGCGCTCCAGCGGCTCGGCGTAGACGGTGGCGGTGCGTTGCGCATCAGCCCCCGGCTTGACGACCAGTTGCGTCGGTTTAATAAGTTCAAGCCAATTTTTGTGGATCATGTGACCGCCTCCATACCTGTCTTCTGCTCATGTCCTAGCAGAGGACGCCCGAGGTTCAGAAATAACGAAATCGGGCCGTGCAGACATCGCACGACCCGACTGATAATAGTGCCTTAGACGCGACGGCGCTTTGGCGGACGGCAGCCGTTGTGTGCCAGCGGCGTCACATCACGGATAGAGGTGATGTTCAGACCGACAGCAGCCAGGGCGCGCAGAGCGGACTCGCGGCCCGAACCGGGGCCCTGCACTTCGACTTCGACAGTCTTCATGCCATGCTCTTGCGCCTTGCGGGCAGCGTCCTCGGCAGCCATCTGGGCTGCGTAGGGCGTCGATTTCCGCGAGCCTTTGAAGCCCATGGTGCCCGAAGACGACCAGGAAATCGCGTTGCCCTGAACGTCGGAGATCAGGATTTTGGTGTTGTTGAACGAAGAGTTCACATGAACCACGCCAGCGGCGATGTTCTTGCGTTCTTTTTTCTTCGTGCGGGATGCTTTGGTATCGCGTGCCATTATTTACGCTCCCCTTATTTCTTCTTGCCAGCGATGGCTTTGGCAGGGCCCTTGCGGGTACGAGCGTTGGTGTGCGTGCGCTGACCGCGGACCGGCAGGCCCTTGCGATGACGCAGACCACGGTAGCAACCCAGATCCATCAAACGCTTGATGTTCATCGAGGTCTCGCGGCGCAGGTCGCCTTCAACGGTGACGTTCGCGTCGATGTACTCGCGGATCGCCAGCACTTCGGCATCCGAAAGCTGGTTCACGCGACGGGCGCGATCGATGTTGACGGACGCGCAGATTTGCTCTGCGATCGCCGGGCCAACGCCAGTGATATAGGTGAGCGCGATCGGAACCCGTTTCGCGGTCGGGATGTTAACGCCAGCAATACGTGCCAAACGTGTCTTCCTTCATGGTTGCGGTTCCGTTGTGCCAGAACCTTTTTTCACAACACCGCCCCGACTGCTGCCGAGACGATACGAATCTTCCGCATACACGGAAACCAAACAGCGATTCCGCTGCAGGACGCCGTGCTTTATGGGCTTTTCCCCGGGGCGTCAAGGCCGGGAGTGGGGAAATATCAGCTCTTGTCAAGAACCTTGGCAATCGACTGCGCCACAACGTCCATCTCGGCCATACCGTCCAGTTGACGCAGGCTTTTCTTGGCCCAGTAATAGCCGATCAGGGGCGCTGTATTCTTGTAATACTCGCGCAGACGTACCTCGAACACCTCTGGGGTGTCATCCTTGCGAACGGGCTGGCCAGCCGCCCGCGCGTCTTCGGCCCGCTTGACGATGCGACCGACCAGCGCGGCGTCATCCACCACCAGTTCGATCACGGCGTCCAGCGACAGACCTTTTTGGGCCAGAAGGTCGGTCAAAGCATCGGCCTGTTTCAAAGTGCGCGGGAAGCCGTCAAAGATGAAACCGCCCGGTGCGCCCTTGGCCAGCTTTTCCGCGATCAGCCCAATCACGATGTCGTCGGTGACCAATGCGCCACGCTCCATCACCTCGGCCACCCGGCGGCCCATTTCGGTGCCGCTGGTCTTGGCCTCACGCAGCATGTCGCCGGTGGAAAGCTGCACCATGGCGCGTTCATCGACCAAGCGCTTGGCTTGGGTGCCTTTGCCGGCTCCGGGTGGGCCCAGAAGGATGATGTTTGCCATGGTGTCAGCCTTTCCGAAGAGAGAAGGCCCGGCGATTGCGCGCCGGGCCTGCAAGATAGCGCCTGTATTAGCGGCGGGCGGGCGGTTTTGGCGCGGTGGAGCGCTTCTTGCCGCGCAACTGAGACTTCTCGATCAGGCCTTCATACTGGTGGGCCAGCATGTGCGATTGCACCTGGTTGATCGTGTCCATAGTCACCGACACCACGATCAGCACCGAGGTTCCGCCGAAGTAGAACGGAATCGCAAACTGGTTGCGCAGAATTTCGGGCAACAGACAGATCGCGGCAAGATAGGCCGAACCCAGCACCAGAACCCGCGTCACCACGTAATCGAGGTATTCCTGCGTTTTCTTGCCCGGACGGATGCCGGGAATGAACCCGCTTTGATTCTTCAGGTTTTCCGCCACTTCATCGGTCTTGAACGCGACATTCGAAGTGTAGAAATAGGCGAAGAAGACAATCATCCCGACGAAGAACAGCAGGTACAGCGGCTGACCGGGGCCAAAATAGGCCAGAATGGTCGACATCACCGGCCCGGTCGAGGCCCCCGAGAAGGTGGAAATCGTGGTTGGCAGCAGCAGCAGCGATGAGGCGAAAATCGCCGGGATCACGCCCGCCGGGTTCACCTTGATCGGCAAATGGCTGGAACCGCCGTCATAGACCTTCATGCCCACCTGACGGCGGGGATACTGGATGTGGATCTTGCGCAGGGCGCGTTCCATGAACACCACGGCGGCAATAACGGCTACAACCATGACCAGCACGCCAAGGATCACCGGAGTGGAGATCACGCCCGCACGGCCCTGGCTGAAGAACTGCGCCAAAGCGGCGGGAATTTCGGCGACAATGCCGGTAAAGATGATCAGCGAGGTGCCGTTGCCGATGCCGCGCGCGGTGATCTGCTCCCCCAGCCACATCAGGAACATGGTGCCGCCGACCAGCGTGACCACACAGGAAATCGTGAAATAGAGGCCCGGCGTGTGGGCCAGATCGCCCGCTTGAATCGACATCGCGATGCCGTAACCCTGCAAGGTGGCCAATGCGACGGTCGCGTAGCGCGTCCACTGGTTCATCTTCTTGCGGCCCTGATCGCCCTCTTTCTTCATCTGCTCCAGTGCCGGGATCATCGTCGCCAGGAGCTGAATGATGATCGAGGCCGAGATGTAGGGCATGATGCCCAGAGCAAAGATGCCCATCCGGCTGATCGCGCCGCCGGTGAACATGTTCAGGATGCCGCCGACGCCCGCGCCCGCGTTGTCCATGAACTCGCGCAGGGCGGTGCCGTCAATCCCGGGGACCGGAATATAAGTGCCAAGCCGGTAAACCATCAGCAAGCCAACGGTGAAGAAAATCCGGCTCCGAAGATCCGTCGCCTTGCCTAACGCACCCCAGCTGAGGTTCGCGGCCATTTGCTCTGCAGCAGATGCCATGCCCAGTTCTTTCGGCATAACCCGATCCGGGAAGCGCCGCCGAACCGTTTCCGGTCGGCGGCGCGGGAAACTTCGCCCGATGTAAGCGGTCTGTCAACCGCTCACAAGGCGTATTGCACGCAGTTGACGGCGTTAAGCCGCTTTGCGAACCGCTTTGGTGAAAGCTTCCAAAACCGGAGCCACTGTCAGGGTGCCGCCAGCCGCTGCCACCGCTTCAATCGCCGCTGCCGAAGCACCGGTGACATTCAGTTTGACCGCTGCGGTGATCTCACCCTTGTTCAGAACACGGATGCCATCACGCTTGTGATTGGTCAGGCCTGCGGCGATCAACACGTCTTCGGTGATTTCCACTGCCACGTCCAGCTTGCCAGCCTCGATGAACTTCTGGATCAGGCCCAGGTTGATCACGGCGAAGCGCAACTGGTTCGGCTTGTTGAAGCCGCGCTTGGGCAGACGGCGGTACAGAGGCATCTGGCCGCCTTCGTAGCCGCCGATGGCGACGCCCGAACGCGATTTCTGACCCTTGATACCACGACCAGCGGTCTTGCCCTTGCCCGAACCCGGACCGCGCGCAACGCGCTTTTTCTTCTTCGCGGCGCCGGCGTTGTCGGAAAGTTCATTCAATTTCATGTCGCATACTCCTATGCCGGAACTGCCCCTGCTGCGACGGCGGGGGCAAACACGGCTGTTTGTGATTCTATGCCCATAGGGGGGGCATTGGCGGCGTATAGAGGTGCCTCCCAGAGAGATCAAGCTTAACGTTGCGGTCCGGCATGCCACGCCGATGGCGTCGCGGCTGACCCCTAATGCAGGGACGGGCCTAGGCAGTGGACATAGGCCGATATTGCTGTGTATCTGGCGTTTTCGGGACATGAGGCCGTTATGACTGCTGACACCAACTATCGCGCCGGGATCAAGGTGCAGTTCAAAAGCGAATGGGCCAGTTTTGCGGCAACCTTCGCGCGGTTTGAATATGCGCTGAAGATGGCGGGGTTTCTGAAATACGACAAGCTGGGCGCATCCGCCGAGGCCGGGTGGGCCGGGTTTGCCGCCGCTTTGGGAGATGGGTTTCTCGCCGAATGCCGGGCGGAACCGGCGTTGACGGTGCTGTTCGTGGCCCCACCCCGGCTGCTGAAGGTTGAGAAAGATCAGGCGGTGGCCTGGAAAAAGGCCCGTGCGGTGAATGGGTTGGGGGATTTGTTCGCGGTGATTGGCGATGTGCAGCGCGGGTTGTTTCATGGCGATACACGCGTGCATGGCGAGCGCGACGGTGATCTGATCAACGCGGCGCAAGAGGCCTTGGATATGGCGTTTGCGTTTGCGGCCAAGCGGACAGAGCCAAAGCTGGTGCAGTTTTGTGCGGCGTTTCGGTTCGGGGCTTAGTGGCGTGGCGGGTCGGTGACAGACCCTACAATGCAAAACGCCCCGACCTTGCGGCGGGGCGTTTTTGTTTGGATCGGGCGTTAACCCTCAGCCGCGCTCTTCGATGATCTCAACAAGATGCGAGATCTTGTTGACCATGCCGCGGACGGAAGGCGTATCTTCCAGCTCGCGGGTGCGGTTCATCTTGTTCAGACCCAGACCCTTGAGGGTCGCGGTCTGCTTTGCCGGGCGGCGTGCAGCAGATTTGACCTGCTTCACAACGATGGTTTTCTTGACGGTGTCGGTCATGATCAAGCCTCCACAACTTCAGCGGCGGGTTTGTTCAAGATTTCAGCCACTTTCTTGCCACGGCGAGCCGCAACCTGACGGGGCGAAGTCTCGGCCTTGAGACCGTCGATGGTGGCGCGGATCATGTTGTAGGGGTTCTGCGAGCCGATGGACTTTGCCACCACATCTTGCAGGCCCAACATTTCGAACACAGCGCGCATCGGACCACCGGCGATGATACCGGTACCAGCAACTGCCGTCCGCATCACCACTTTACCGGCGCCATGACGGCCTTCCATGTCGTGGTGCAAGGTGCGGGCGTCTTTCAGCGGCACGCGAATGAGCTGGCGCTTTGCCTGCTCGGTCGCCTTGCGGATCGCTTCCGGAACTTCCTTCGCCTTGCCCTTGCCGAAGCCGACACGGCCTTTTTGATCGCCGACTACCACAAGTGCTGCAAAGCCAAAGCGTTTGCCGCCCTTGACGGTTTTCGACACCCGGTTGATCGCGACCAGACGGTCAGCGAATTCCGGGGTTTCTTCCGGCCGGTTGTCGCGACGGTCATTGCCACCACGATTGTCCCGACGGTTTTCACGTTCTGCCATTTTTCAACTCCTCAGAACTTCAGTCCGCCTTCACGGGCAGCCTCGGCCAAAGCCTTGATCTTACCGTGAAAGAGGAAACCGCCGCGGTCGAAGTAGCACACTTCAACACCGGCCAATTTTGCCCGCTCGGCAATCGTCGCGCCCACTTTCGTCGCCGCCTCGATGTTGCTCTTGCCGACGAAACCCAGCTCTTTTTCCAGAGTGGATGCCGAAGCCAAGGTCACGCCTTTGACGTCGTCGATCAGCTGAACGCTGATGTTTTTGGACGAGCGATGAACCGACAGGCGCAGACGCCCATGCGAGGTCGCTTTGATTTTGTTCCGAACGCGCTGACGGCGCTTGAGGAACAGGTCTCTCTTGGTGTTTGCCATGATTGTGTCCCTTACTTCTTCTTGCCTTCTTTGCGGAACACGAACTCGCCCTTATAGCGGATGCCTTTGCCCTTGTAGGGCTCGGGCTTGCGCCATTCGCGGATGTTCGCAGCGACCTGACCAACCAGCTGTTGATCAATGCCTTCCACAATGATTTCAGTGTTCTTCGGCGACGTGACTGTCACGCCGGCGGGAACGTCGAAGTTGACTTCATGGCTGTAGCCAAGCGACAGCTTCAGAACATTGCCGGCCATTGCAGCGCGATAACCAACGCCCTGAATTTCCAGCTCTTTCTTGAAACCAGCGGTGACGCCAGTGACGAGGTTTTCAACCATCGACCGCGCCATGCCCCACTGCTGACGCGCACGCTTCGAAGTGCCACGCGGGGTCACTTTGATGCTGCTTTCGTCGACCGTGAGCGTCACGTCGTCGGTTGCGGTGAAGCTGCGGGTGCCTTTCGGACCTTTCACTTCGATGGTCTGACCTGACACGGTCGCCGAAACGCCCTTGATCAGATCTACGGGTTTTTTGCCGATACGAGACATGTCACCCTCCCCTTAGAATACGGTGCAAAGCACTTCGCCGCCAACATTGGCCGCGCGTGCAGTTGCATCCGACATGACGCCCTTGGGCGTCGAAACGATGGAGATACCGAGGCCGTTGCGGACCGACGGAATTTCCTTCACGCTCATGTAAACCCGACGGCCCGGCTTGGACACGCGCTTGACTTCGCGGATCACGGGGATGCCTTCGAAATACTTGAGGCTGATCACCAGCTCGCCCTGACCGTTGTCGGTCTTGGCACGCTCATAACCACGGATATAGCCTTCAGAGGCCAACACGTCCAGAACCCAGGCGCGCAGCTTCGAGGCGGGGGTCGACACGGTCGACTTGCCACGCATCTGTGCGTTGCGGATACGGGTAAGCATGTCGCCGAGAGGATCGTTCATCATCATTTTGCGACCTCCTTACCAGCTCGACTTGACCATGCCCGGGATCTGACCGAACGAGGCCAGTTCACGAAGCATGATGCGCGAGAGTTTGAGCTTGCGATAAAACGCATGCGGGCGGCCCGTCAGCTGGCAGCGGTTGTGCAGCCGGGTGGCGGACGAGTTGCGGGGCAGCGAAGCCAGTTTCAGAGTCGCCTTGAAGCGCTCTTCGACGGGCTTGGACTGGTCGTTGATCACCACTTTCAGTGCGGCGCGCTTGACAGCATGCTGTTTTACCAGCTTGGCGCGCTTCACTTCGCGGTTCACCATGGATTTTTTTGCCATTTTCGGTTTCCTCGCGCTTACGACGTGAAGGGCATGTTGAATTGCTTCAACAGCGCCTTGGCTTCTGCGTCGGTCTTTGCAGTGGTGCAGATGATGATGTCCATACCCAGAACTTCATCGACTTTGTCGAATTCGATCTCGGGGAACACGAGTTGCTCTTTCAAGCCCATGGCGTAGTTGCCACGGCCATCGAACGAGGTCGGCTTCACGCCGCGGAAGTCGCGAACGCGCGGCAGAGCGATGGTGATCAGACGGTCGAGGAATTCGTACATCCGGTCGCCGCGCAGGGTCACTTTGCAGCCAAGCGGCATCTCTTCACGCACGCGGAAACCAGCGATGCTGTTCTTTGCGTGGGTGATGACAGCCTTCTGACCGGCGATGAGAGTCATCTCTTCGGCGGCTTTCTTGACCTTTTTGGTGTCCTTGACGGCTTCACCAACGCCCATGTTCAGCACGATCTTGTCGAGCTTGGGCAATTGCATCGCGTTCTTGTAACCGAATTCTTCCATAAGAGCCGCACAGATGCGGGCCTTATAGTCGGCCTTCAGACGCGGGGTGTAGGTGGCTTGGTCCAACATCAGATCGCCTCCCCAGTGGTCTTGGCGAAACGAACCTTCTTGTCGCCTTCCATGCGGAAGCCGACGCGGGTTGCTTTGCCGTTCTTGTCCAGCAGTGCCAGGTTCGACAAGTCAATCGGCATGGCTTTTGCCAGACGACCGCCCTGCGAGGTTTGCGACTGCTTGGTGTGGCGGATCGCCATATTGGCGCCATCCACAATGGCCTTGCCGGCGGTCGGGTTCACGGACGAAATCTCGCCCTTGTTGCCCTTGTCCTTACCGGCGAGGATGACGACGGTGTCGCCCTTTTTAAGCTTCGCAGCCATCAAAGAACCTCCGGTGCCAAAGAGATGATTTTCATGAAGTTCTTGGCGCGCAACTCACGCACCACTGGCCCGAAAATACGCGTGCCGACCGGTTCGCCCTGATTGTTCAGGATGACGGCTGCATTGCGGTCAAAACGGATGGTGGTGCCGTCTTCACGGCGAACTTCCTTGGCTGTGCGCACGACAACGGCTTTACGCACGTCGCCCTTTTTGACACGGCCTTTCGGAATTGCTTCCTTTACCGACACCACGATGATGTCGCCAACGGATGCATAGCGGCGGTGTGAACCGCCCAGAACCTTGATGCACTGAACTCGGCGAGCGCCGGAGTTATCAGCAACATCCAGATTGGTCTGCATCTGGATCATTTGGTTTCTCCCGACCTTTGGGCATCATTGCCCAGGGTTTCGTAAAATGGTTGGATAGAGGTTACGGCTTTAGGCCGCGACAACGACCGTCCAACGCTTGGTTTTCGAGATCGGTGCGCATTCTTCAATGCGAACGGTGTCACCGGTCTTGTAGGTGTTGTTCTCGTCATGCGCGCGGTACTTCTTGGATTTGCGCACGATCTTGTGCAGCACCGGGTGCTTGAAGCGGCGTTCCACCAGAACGGTGATGGTCTGCTCGTTCTTGTCCGAGGTCACGACGCCTTGCAGGATACGTTTCGGCATGGGTCTACTCCTCAGTTCGCAGCCGCAGAAGCGGCTTTCTGGTTCAGCACGGTCTTGATGCGGGCGACGTCACGACGGACGGCACGCATACGCGACGTGTTTTCCAATTGGTTGGTGGCCGCCTGAAAGCGCAGGTTGAATGCTTCTTTCTTGAGAGCGACAAGGCTCTCACGCAGCTGCTCGGGCGTATTGCCCAAAAGTTCCTTGGCGTTCATGCGCCTGTTCCTTTTCTATCACCAGAGCGCCCGAGCTGAGAGTGCTGGGTTACGCTGGGTCCGGTGGATCAATAATAAACCGCGATTCCGAGTCGCCCCGGAGCCGTGGATATGGCCGTATAAGGGAACGGGGCGCGGGCGGCAAGGGGGATTGTGGAAGACGCCTGATCGCAGCGGGAGCAACTTCCTGAACCGGCTGACCACCCGTGACCGTCAGAGAAATTCGCGACACCGCACGGCTTTCGCGCAAGCGCCAAACCTAGGCCCACTCATAGTTGAAGCTCACCGAAATCCGCTCTTCTTCCGACATGTTCATCGGCACCTCGTGGCGCAGCCAGCTTTCCCACAGCAGCACCTCGCCCACTTCCGGCTTCACATAGACGAAGCTTTGCAATTCTTGGCCCGCTTTTTTGGTCCGCAGCGGTGCGTGCATCATCATCGGCAGGCGCGGGTCTTCGAGTTTC
>JBIHZO010000065.1:0-11346 GCA_044231405.1 Cypionkella sp.
GGCCCCGGTGGCCACCAACGCATTGGCAAAACGCGCGCCGTCCAGGTGGCAGGGCAGCCCTTTGGACTTGGCAACAGCGGTCAAAGCGGCGACCTCGGCGGGGGTGTAAACCGTGCCCGCTTCGGTCACATTGGTGATCGAAACCATGCCCCGCTGCACGCCGTGAACGCCCGATTCTCCAATTTGGCCAAGGGCTTGGGACAGTGTCTCGGGCGTCATCTTGCCATGCGCGCCGTCCACTCCGATCAACTTGGCCCCATCGGTGTAAAACTCTGGCGCACCGCATTCGTCGGTGGCGATATGGGCGTCAGTATGGGCGAAAACCGCCGCCCAAGGCTTGGTATAGCAGGCCAGAGCCAAGGAGTTGGCGACAGTGCCGCTGGCCACAAGATAAACGGCGGCCTCGGGGTGTTCGAACACCTCGCGCAGCCGGGCCGTCACTCGGGTCATGATGTCATCAGCCCCGTATCCCCGCGCAAACCCGTCGTTGGACTGTTGCAGGGCGGCCATGATTTCGGGCGCAGCCCCGGATGCGTTGTCGGATGTGAAGTACATCACAGTTCTTCCTGAATGATATAATCGTCCCAGTCATCTTCTGAAACCACTGCCTCGGACACGGTCTGGTCGCGCATGGAATGACCGGAGAGGTGGGTGGATTCGGGGTCGCCGGTGATCAGTGGATGCCAGTTTGGCAGCGGTTTGCCCTGCTCCAGCAGCTTGTAGGCACAGCTGGCGGGCAACCAATAAGCGATGCGTTTCAAAGTCTTGGGGTTCAGCCGCACGCATTCCGGTACATGGGCAAAGCGGTTGTCGTAGTTCGAACAGCGGCAGCTTGGACCGTCCAGCAGACGACAGGCGACTCGGGTGTATTCGACCTCACCCGTGTCTTCATACTCGATCTTGTTCAGGCAGCACTTGCCGCAGCCATCACACAACGCCTCCCATTCGGGGGCGGTCATTTTCTTGAGGGGAATAGATTCCCAGAATTTCGGGCGCAGATTTGTCATGGGAGCAAAATGACGGTTTGGGCAAGGAAAGGGAAGGGCTAGAGTGCGTCCAGAATTGCACGGGCCTGTGTGCAGTCGGCGGCCATCTGGGTCAGCAGTCCTGGCAGGCCGTCAAACTTCATCTCGGGGCGCAGATAGTCGATCAGGCCGACCGACAGATGCTGCCCGTAAAGATCACCTTTGAAATCAAAGATATAGGTTTCCAGGTTGGGTGTGTTTTCGCCAAACATCGGGCGAACGCCGATGCTGGAGGCCCCCAGATAGCTGCCGGCTTGCGGGCCGGTCAGGATATCCACTTTGACCGCGTAAACGCCCAGTTTCGGCAAGTGCAGCCCGGCCACCGACATGTTCGCGGTCGGATAGCCCAACTCGCGTCCGCGCTTTTCGCCGTGAATCACCTCGCCATCAATGCGGTGCCAGTGGCCCAACATGGCCTTGGCATCGCGGGGACGGCCTTCCGCAAGGGCCTGACGGATCGCGGTGGAGGATATTTCGCGGCCCTCGGTCCGCACAAGATCGGCAATCGTGACGCCAAATCCATATGCCTTTCCAAGAGCTTGCAGGTCCGCCGCGTGCCCCGCACGGCCTTTGCCAAAGCAGAAGTCGGCACCAACAACCACATGGATGACCGCGAGACCCTCAGCCAGAATCTGGCGGGCAAAGTCGTCAGGGGTCAGGCTGGCCATCGTGGCGTCAAAGGGCAGGGCGTAGAGATGTTGCACGCCCAGTTTCGCCAAGCGGTTGGCACGGGTTTCGGCGTTCATCAGCCGGAAGGTCGGGCCACTTGGCGCGAAATACTCGCGCGGGTGGGGGTCGAAGGTCAGAATTCCCAATGGGCCATGCGCGCGGGCCAGATCAATCACCGCTTGGTGGCCTAGATGCACGCCATCAAAGTTGCCCATCGCGACAGACGCACCGCGCGCGGTCTGGCTAAGCCCTTGCCAATGCTTGACTATCTGCATCATTCCCCGGGGTTGGGGCATGCGCCCCTCAGTCGAACTTGCGGCTTGGCGCCAGAACCAGCGCCTCGCCTTTCAAGACAACGGTATTGCCCACCGCGCAGTGGGTTTCAAGTGTGACCCTGCGCCGCGAGTGGTCAATTGCGGTGACGGTGACATGGGTGTCCACGGTGTCGCCGGGGCGGACGGGGGCCATGAATTTCAGAGATTGTCCAAGATAAACAGAGCCATGGCCCGGAAGTTGTTCGCCGATCACCGCCGAGATCAAGCCCGCCGTCAGCATGCCATGGGCGATGCGGCCTTGAAAAATTGTGTCTTGCGCATAGGCGTCGTCCAGGTGAACCGGGTTATGATCGGTCGAGATTTCGGCAAAAAGACTTATATCCCGGTCAGTCACGGTTTTGCGCAACGACCGGGTCATGCCGATTTCAAGGTCCTCGATGCAGATGGTGCCGCGGGGGTGATTGTCGAGCATGGTCGAATCCCTTGAACTTGCCCCTGCAGCATAGCAAATGCTGCGATGCGGCGCAATCCGGTCGCGCATGAATTGTGCGAAAATACGACCAATAGCGCAATTTTGTTACTGATCCGCTAGCGCAGCAGGCCAATCGAGAATGTGGGGGACAGCATCTTTTCGGACAGCCATGTTTCCAGCAAGTCTTTGTTTGGGTTGGCAGAATCTGCGCCAAACTCGGCCGCTGCAATGCCGCCGGTGACGAAAAGCACATCCAGCCCCTCGCCCATCGCGCCTTGCACATCGGTGCCGATGCCGTCGCCGATACACAGGATGCCCGCGTCGTCGCGCAGGCCCATCGCGGCAAGGCGGCGGCGGGCCAGATCGTAGATCGGCGGGTGCGGTTTGCCGAAATACATCACGGTGCCGCCCATTTCCTCATAGTCCGCGGCCAAGGCCCCGGCGCAATAGAGGCGCTTGTCGCCCATGTCGACGATGATGTCCGGATTGGCGCAAAGCATTGGCAAATCAAGGGTTTTCCCCATCAAAAGGGTGGCACGGTAGTCGGCTGGCGTTTCTGTCAGATCATCGGCAAGGCCGGTGCAGACGATTCCGGTGGCGTCTTTCAGGGCGACGCGCTGTATTTCAGTTTGCGCGGCGAGGCTTTGCAGATCCTCGGAGAAATCGGTGAAGAAAGGTTCATCTTTCAGCGCGCCAATGAGGTAAACACGGGTCCCGACAGCGCCCGACAGCAAGGCCTGTTGGGTCGCATCGCCCGAGCTGACCACCAGATCCCAGGCATCGCGTGGCACGCCCATATCGTCCAACTGCTTGACAATGCTGGAGTTTGGTCGGGGTGCGTTGGTCAACAGCACCACGCGGCCCCCCTGCGCGCGAAACGCCTGCAAGGCCGCCACAGCCGCCGGGAACGGGGTTTTGCCGTTGTGGAGGCACCCCCACAGATCACAAAACACCGCGTCATAGCGGGTGGAAATTTGCGACAGGCTGGCGATGATTTCGGTCATTTGGGGGCCTTTCGGGGCGAATTCTGGCGTCGTTTCTGCGTCTGTCTTGCGTGGGGTTTGCGTCCTTTTTCTGTCCCTACGCGGCGTGCGCTGCAACCCGAAAATGTTGAGGGGCCAGAGTTGCCTCTGACCCCCTGTTTCCCGCAGCATTCGCTTGGGTTAGAGTTTCAGAGCCGGGATGATCTGCTTTTTGCGGCTCATCAGGCCGGGGATCACCACGGTGTCGCCCGAAACCGTCACACCAAAGGACGCTTCGGCCATCTGTTTGACCAGATCGTTCGGGACCAGCAGGGTCGCCTCTTCGCGCAGGATGTCGATCACGAACAGCAGCACCTGATCGGCACCGTCTTCTGTTGCGACGCCGTCCATAGCGGCCATCAGCGAGGCTTTGCGGGCCAGTACGGTTGTGGGCGAAGTGGTTTCCAGCACCGAGACGCGCAGTTCCTTGCCCGCGACGTTGTATTCTTTCGAGTCCATCCGCAGCAAAGCGGCATCCGAGAAGGCCGACACGTCGGACTTGGCGGCGAACATTGCCGCTGCCAGTTCGGGGATCGACACGCTCAAGTCGGCCGCGAGTTTTTCGGCCACGGTGCGATCATGGTCGGTGGTGGTTGGCGAGCGGAATTCCAGCGTGTCCGAGATGATGCAGGACAGCATCGCGCCCTTGATGTCGCGCGGGCATTTGGCCAGATCGTCACCCATCATGTCATGCATCACGGTGGCGGTGCAGGCCAGCGGGCGCATCACCACGTTGATCGGAGTCTTGGTTTTCAGCCCGCCGACCAGCATGTGATGGTCGATGATCGCCACGATATTGGCGTCGTTGATCGAGGGCGGCAGTTCTGCCGGGTTGTTGGTGTCGACGATCACGACGTTCTGGCCCGCCTCGACGTCGGTGATGATTTCGGGCTGCGTGAAGCCCCAATGTTGCAAAACAAAGGCGGCTTCGGTGTTCGGCGTTCCCAGCAGGCGCGGCTCGGCGTTGCCGCCACGGACATTGGTCAGATACCAGGCCCAGATGATGGCCGACATTGTGGCGTCGGTGTCGGGGGATTTGTGGCCGAAAACAAGGGTGGTCATAGGGTGCGCCTTCGCAATGGGAATTTGCAGCGGCTTATAGGGGCGATGATGGGATTTGTCACGGGGGGGCGGCGCGGGCCGCGCCCTTATGCTGCACTGCAGCAACAGGTCAGCCCAACGGCAGCCGGCGCAGGGTGAAGCCGCGCTGTTCCAGCAGCTGCAGCACGCCTTGGTCGCCCGACAGATGCAGTGCGCCAAAGGCCACCAAGGCGGGGCCTTTGGCGGCGACGTCTTCGATCACCTTGATCCACGCTTGGTTGCGGGTGATCATCAGCGCGTGTTCCATGGTGGCGAATTCGGCCTCGACGCGTGCAGGAGTATAGTCGGGCAGTTTCAGCGTTTCGCTGCGCATGAATTCCCAGATCAGGCGGCTTTCCTGTGCGAAATAGGCGTCAGCAAGGGTGATTGCCATATCAGCCGATTTGTCTTCCATCGCGAGGGCCGAGGTGATCATGTCCAGCTGATCGGTTGCTGGCAGCAGGTTGAAGACAGTCAGGATGGTGTCATAGGGTTCCAGCGCCTGCACGGTCAGACCTTGGGCAAGGGCTGTCTCTATCAACTGGCCGTCCAGCCCCTTGGCGGTGGCCGCGGTGGCCATGTCGCAGGCGGGGATCGACAGCATCATCGACAGATACCAAGGGCGGAACTTGGCGGCCATGAAGGCAGGGATGCCACGGTCGGCCAAAGCGCGGGTCAGGCGCTGCCAATCGGCTGGGTCCATCAGTTCGGGCAGGGTGGGGCCATCGGTGATGACCATCAGGTCGGGCTCGCGGGCAAGCCGGGCCTTCAGCGCGGTTTCCTCATCTGGCCCGGCCTCGACCAACAGGGTCTGAGCGGTTTTCAGAATGGGGGCGAGGGTGGTGAGCGTGGCGGCGTGGCGCGGGTCGTCGAAGTGGTAAGTGCCGATCAGATGCACCACCTGATCGCCGCGGGTGGCCTGCCAGTAGTTGCCTGTCGCAAAAGGGACGGTGTTGGCGGCGGCGCGCAGGGCGGTTTGTTCCGGCTGCGGCAGGGCGGCAATCAGGTTTTGCCCGGTGCATTCGGCGTCACAGGCCAGCGCAAGCCCGAACAGGGCGGCAATCGACAAGACCAGTTGGCGCATGGTTCCCCGCTTTGGCTGATGTCCGCTCAGGGTGGCATTTTGGGGCGCAAAGGCCAAGCCCGCCGACCGCATTGGCTGCAATTTTCCGGATCGGGATGGTTGACACTTGGGGCGTCAGAGCCTATTTCAGGCCTTCGTTAGCACTTGGGTTTGACGAGTGCTAATCCTATTCAAACCTGGAAACTCAAGGGAGTGTAACCAGATGGCATTCACACCGCTGCATGACCGCGTACTGGTCCGTCGCATCGAAGGCGAAGACAAAACCAAGGGCGGGCTGATCATCCCCGACACCGCCAAGGAAAAGCCCGCTGAGGGCATGGTCGTCTCGGCTGGTCCGGGCGCACGCAAGGACAGTGGCGAGTTGATCGCGCCGTCCGTCAAGGCTGGCGACAAGATCCTGTTCGGCAAATGGTCGGGCACCGAAGTGAAACTTGACGGCGAAGATCTGCTGATCATGAAAGAAAGCGATATCCTCGGGATCATTTCCTGAGATTGACCGGGTGTGCGTGCAAGCGCGCGCCCTGTGGAATCGCTTTGCTTTTCAACATCTTAGACAGGAGTTTCCCCGATGGGAGCGAAAGACGTACGTTTCGAATCCGACGCCCGTGACCGCATGCTGCGCGGCGTCAACATCCTTGCCGACGCTGTCAAAGTCACGCTGGGCCCGAAAGGCCGCAACGTGGTCATCGACAAATCCTTCGGCGCCCCGCGCATCACCAAAGACGGTGTGACGGTTGCCAAGGAAATCGAACTGGCTGACAAGTTCGAGAACATGGGCGCTCAGATGGTGAAGGAAGTCGCTTCCCGCACCAATGACGAAGCTGGCGACGGCACCACCACCGCCACCGTTCTGGCCCAAGCGATCATCAAAGAGGGCATGAAGGCCGTTGCGGCCGGCATGAACCCGATGGACCTGAAGCGCGGCATCGACATGGCGACCACCAAGGTTGTGGCTGCGATCAAAGCTGCTGCTCGTCCCGTCAAGGACACCGCGGAAGTCGCGCAAGTCGGCACCATCTCGGCCAACGGCGAAGCTGAAATCGGCCGTCAGATTGCTGACGCGATGCAGAAAGTCGGCAACGAGGGTGTGATCACCGTCGAAGAGAACAAGGGCCTTGAGACGGAAACCACCGTCGTTGAAGGCATGCAGTTCGACCGTGGCTATCTGTCGCCCTATTTCGTGACCAACCCCGACAAGATGATCGCCGATCTGGAAGATTGCCTTGTTCTGTTGCACGAGAAAAAGCTGGGTTCGCTGCAGCCATTGGTCCCGCTGTTGGAAGCCGTGATTCAGTCGCAAAAGCCGCTGCTGATCATCTCGGAAGACGTTGAAGGCGAGGCTTTGGCCACGCTGGTTGTCAACAAGCTGCGCGGCGGCCTGAAAATCGCGGCTGTCAAAGCTCCGGGTTTCGGCGATCGTCGCAAGGCGATGCTGCAGGACATCGCTGTGCTGACCGGTGGTCAGGTGATTTCCGAAGATCTGGGCATGAAGCTGGAAAATGTCACGCTGGACATGCTGGGCCGTGCCAAGAAAATCTCGATCACCAAAGACAACACCACCATCATTGATGGCGCTGGCGTCAAAGCTGAAATCGAAGCCCGCGTGGCGCAGATCCGTCAGCAGATCGAAGACACCACTTCGGATTACGACAAAGAGAAACTGCAAGAGCGCGTGGCCAAACTGGCTGGCGGTGTTGCTGTGATCAAAGTCGGCGGCATGACCGAAATCGAAGTCAAAGAACGCAAAGACCGCGTTGATGACGCTTTGAACGCGACCCGTGCGGCCGTGCAAGAAGGCATCGTGGTTGGCGGCGGCGTGGCGCTGATCCAGGCTGGCAAAGTGCTGGAAGGCATGGTTGGGGCGAACCCGGACCAGACCAACGGCATCAACATCGTCCGCAAGGCACTGGAGGCTCCGCTGCGTCAGATCGCACAGAACGCCGGTGTTGACGGCGCGGTTGTGGCTGGCAAAGTGCGCGAGTCGACCGACCTGACCTTTGGTTTCAATGCTCAGACCGAAGAATATGGCGACATGTTCGCTTTCGGCGTGATCGACCCGGCGAAAGTCGTGCGGACCGCGTTGGAAGATGCAGCGTCAGTCGCCTCCTTGCTGATCACCACCGAAGCGATGATCGCGGATCGTCCGGCTGACAAGTCGGCCGGCGGCGGCGGCGGCGGCATGGGCGGCATGGGCGGCATGGACGGCATGATGTAATCTGCCAACCGGCAAGTTGAGGAAGGGGCGTGGCCGCAAGGCTGCGCCCTTTTCATATCGGTGGGTGATCTGATTGCGTGGCGGCGCCACAAGACCTTTCTCAGGGAGGGGGGCTGCCCCCGCCTTCGGCTCCCCCGGGATATTTATCAGACAGATGAAGCCTTTAGCGCAGGATCACTTCCAGCGGATCATAAAGCAGGCTTTGGCCCCAGGCGGCACCGGGCAGGCTGTCGGGTTTGAAGCGGATGCGTGCCAGATCATCGCGGCTGAAAAACCGGCGCTGGGTGACGACGCCTTCGGGGTCGCGCCAGGTGTCGGTGATCTCTCCGTCGGTGATGGTGCAATGGAAGAACAGATCGACCTGATGGAAGCCCGACACCGGATCGTGGAATTCGTTGATCAGGGCGGGGTGACCGACAGCGACGGTCAGGCCGGTTTCCTCATGCACTTCGCGGGCCAGATTTTCGGGCAATGAAGTGCCGGGTTCAACCCCTCCGCCTGGCGCGCACCACAGATCAGACCTCCCGCCGGGATAGGCGTTGACCAGCAGCAGCCGGTGCTCTTGCAGGATCAATGCGCGGGTGGCGAGGCGGGTCGGGCGTTTGGGCATGGGGACAGGCTGATGTGCCTGCCCTCCAAGGTCAAGCGGTTATGCCATCGCGGGCGCGGTTTGGCCTTGGCGTTGCGACCACAAAAGCCAGGTGGAGCCTGCGAGGATCAACGGCATGCCCAGCCAGTAGCGGCCTGCGGGCGCGAAGTTCAGCACCAGCCAACTGACCGCGATATTGGAGAAGAGCTTCAGATCGTCGAAGGGCTGTACAAATCCTGCATCTGCCGCCGCGTCGGCCAGCGTCAGGAAATGTTGGGCGCCATACATAATCGCGCCGCCGGGGATCAGCCGCCACAGGACAGGGCCGGTGGGCAGTTCAAACCCCGCTTGCAGAGAAAACAGGCCGTTGATCGGGGTCAGCAGCATCAGAAGCCACAGGGTGATGGAGGTCTGGCTTTCGGCGCGGGGTGAGGCGTTTGGTGATCAGCACGGCCCCGCCCCAGCAGATCGCGGCGACCAGCGGATAAAGTGTGCCGGTGGTGATGGCCCCCTGCCATGGCCGCAGCAGGATCATCGCGCCGGCAAAGCCGAGGCTGGCGGTCAGCCAGCGGTTTGGGGCGACGGGTTCGCGCAAGAACAGCGCGGCCCCGATCAGCACGAAGAACGGCGAGGTCATCACCAGCGCCACCACATGCCAAGGGGCCATGCCAGAGGCGAAGGCCTGCACGCCCAGTACCGAAAGCAGAAGGTGCTGCCCGTGCAGCATGGGGTGGGCGGTTTTCATGCTGGCCCGCCCGTGTTTCCACAGGACGGGCAGCGAAAACAAGGTGGCGATGGCCTATTGCCAGAAGGCATCGGACTGCGGTTTGAAGCCCATTTTGCAGGTGACGGTTCAGGTGATCGCATGCGCACAGGCAAAGCCTATCCCTGCCAGAACCATGAAGAGCGCGCGCTTCAGCGGGCTGTGGGAGGTCTGAGTCAGGTCATTCGCCTGTCAAGACCCAACATCAATCAGGGTGACAGGAGACACCCCCAGCCACGGCCACAGGGCCGCCGCCGAACAACCGGGGCGCAGCCATTCTCTTTCATCCGGACGATACCGTCGGCCCCGGAGTGACACCGGATCTGCTGACCTCGCGCGAAGCAGGGTTTCGCGGGAGCGCTCGCCGGCCATACCGCCGGTGGGGAATTGCACCCCGCCCTGAGAATGCCGGGCGCTTGGTCTGTAACAGGCACTGGCCGGGCGGCCAGGCGGAAAGGGGACTTGTGGCGCTGGGCTGTTGCGCTTTAATGCGCGGATGTTGAAAGCTTTGGTTCTTGTGGCTGTGGCGGTGCTTGCTGAGGTGGCGCAGGCCGATTGCGTGGTGCTGTTGCACGGGTTGGCGCGGACCGAGCGGTCCTTGTCTGTGATGCAGGCAGCACTTGAGGCGCATGGCTATCGCGTGATCAACGAGGGCTATCCGTCAACCAAAGCCCCGATTGCCGAATTGGCCGCCGGGGTGGGGGCACGGGTGGCGCAATGTGGCGATCAACCGGTGCATTTTGTCACCCATTCGATGGGCGGAATTCTGGTGCGTGTGTGGTTGGCCGACCATCGCCCGGCACGGATGGGGCGCGTGGTGATGCTGGCCCCGCCGAACCGGGGGTCGGAACTGGTCGATGCCTTTGGCGATCTGGAGGCGTTTGCGTGGATGAACGGCCCCGCAGGAATGCAATTGGGCACCGAAGCGGGGGCCGTGCCGCAGATGTTGGCGGTGCCGGATTACCCGATTGGCATCATCGCGGGCAGCCAGTCGATCAATCCGGTGACGTCTTCGGTCATTCCGGGGGTGGATGATGGCAAGGTGTCGGTGGACAGCACCAGGCTGGACGGCATGACCGCGCATATCGTGCTGCCGGTGACGCATACCTTCATGATGCTGGACCCGCAGGTGATTGCGCAGACGCTTGGATTTCTGCGCGACGGGCGGTTCGAACCAGAATTGGGCTACAGCGATGCGGTGCGGCGGGCGTTTGGCGGGGAGTGAGGGGCGCGCTGCCTTTGGCGCCGGGCTGGGGGGGCACACCCGCCAGCCCGGCGCTGGGCCGGGCGTTCTTCGCGAAAATCTTCCACTGAAAGGTTTCTGACCGCTGATCACCTCGGGAGATATTTCGGGACAGATGAAGGCAAATTCGAGATGAATGGGTCTGATCGGCTTTGAACCTGGTGCCGGTCTTGGGCGCGGGTCTTGACCGGTCAACCGGCAAGCCTTGAACAGAATGCTTTGAGGTTGGAGAAAATCGGCGTAAGATCGCCGCAGATGTCCTCTTTGGATTTGGCCAATGTCGGATGGTTTCGTATCGCTTTTGACGCGGCTTCTGGTGGGCGTTGTTGCCCTGTTGCTGCTGCCAGCCGTGGCTTTGGCCGAGGGGCGCAAGTTGGCGCTGGTGGTCGGCAATGAGGCCTATGAGGCTTTGCCCGGCCTTGCGACGCCGGGGGCGGACGCGCAGGCGATGTCGAAAAGCCTGCGCGATCTTGGGTTTGAGGTGACCTTGTTGACCGATGTCGGGCCTGAAGTGTTTCAGGCCGTCCTAGGCAGTTTCGCCGATCAGTCCAAAAGCGCCGAGACGGTTTTGTTTTATTACTCGGGCCATGCCTTTCAAAAGGATGGCGTCAACCATCTGGTACCGGTCAATGCGCGGCTGGCGGATGCAGGTGCGCTTGAGGCTGAAACGTGGCGGCTGGACGACATTGCGGCCAAGCTGAAATCAGGGTCGGGGCAGTTGCTGCTGTTGCTTGACGCCTGCCGTGACAACCCTTTGCCTGCGGCGGTGATCGGTGCCGGGGGGCCGGGGTTGGCGCAGTTTGACGGTGGCGCGGGGACGTTTGTGGCCTTTGCGACGGCACCCGGGGCCGTGGCCTTTGACACAGCGGCGGGGGCGGCGAACAGCCCGTTCACGGCGGCTTTGCTGGA
>JBIHZO010000066.1:0-11315 GCA_044231405.1 Cypionkella sp.
TGCCATGATTGCCATTGTGGTGACGCTGATCATCTGGCTCGGCGGGTTGATGCCGGTGCTGCTGATCTACCTGCCGACCTCGGTGATTGCCGGCACGATTGGCGTCTGGCTCTTCTATGTACAGCATCAATTTGAAGAAACCCACTGGTCGAAAACCGAAGATTGGCAGTTGCACGAGGCGGCACTTGAGGGTTCTTCTCACTATGTTCTGCCACAGCCTCTGCGCTGGCTGACTGCCAATATCGGCATTCACCACGTGCATCACCTTTACAGCCGCATCCCATTCTACCGCCTTCCCGAAGTCCTGCGCGACAATGCCGATCTGGCCGAGGCGCAGCGTCTGACGATCTGGGAAAGCTTCAAGTCGGTGAATCTGCATCTGTGGGATGAAAAGCTGCAAAAGCTGATGTCATTCCGTGAGGCCCGCAAGCTTTACGGTCTGGTGTAAAACAACATCTGCGCCCTAAACCGGCGCAGGTCCCTCGTTCCCCAGCAGGCGAAACAGCAGCGGGTTCACCAGGATCGACACCAGGGCCCCAGCCACCACCAGATCGCGCGCCTCGGGCGGGACAATCCCCAACTGCACCCCCATGACGATCAGGATGAATGAGAACTCGCCAATCTGCGCCAGACTGGCGGCGATGGTCAAAGCCGCCTGACGCTCATGGCCAAAGGCCCGCATGATACCAAAGGCCGCCACCGACTTTACCCCGGTGATGATGCCCACCGTGACCATCAGAGAAAATGGCGACTGCCAGATCACCGCCGGGTCAAACAGCATCCCCACCGATACGAAGAACAGCACCGCAAAGGCGTCGCGCAGCGGCAGCGTGTCCTTCATCGCCTGCGCCGAAAGGCTGGACCCGGCCATCACCATGCCGGCAAAGAACGCACCCAGCGCGAAGGAGACACCGAAAAACATGGCCGACCCGTAGGCCACTCCCAGCGCAATCGACAGCACCGAGAGCCGGAACAACTCGCGCTGTTTGGTATGCGCAACGTAATGCAGCACCCAAGGGATCACGCGTCGCCCCACCACCAGCATCAGCGCGACAAAGGCTGCCACCTTGACACCCGTCACCATCAGCGTCGCCCAAACCGGGCCGAAGCCCATCCGCGCCACCTCGGCTGCCTCGCCCTCGACCGGGGGTGTCACTCCGCCCATCAGCCCGGCCAGCGGCGGGATCAGCACCAGCACCACGACCATCACCAGATCCTCGACGATAAGCCAGCCGATCGCGATCTTGCCACGAGGCTCGGTGATCAATCTGCGTTCCTGCAACGTCCGCAGCAGCACCACAGTCGACGCCACCGACAGCGACAGCCCAAAGATCACCCCCGCGCCGATGCCCCAGCCCAGCAGCCAAGCCAGCGCCATTCCCGCCAAAGTCGCAACGGCAATCTGTCCAATTGCCCCCGGCACAGCGATGGCGCGCACAGACATCAGGTCGCGCAACGAAAAATGCAGGCCAACCCCGAACATCAGCAAAATCACCCCCACCTCGGCCAGCTGTGATGCCAGTTCCTGATCCGCCACATAACCCGGCGTGAATGGCCCAAGGATCACCCCGGCCATCAGATAGCCCGCGATCAATGGCAGACGCAGACGATGTGCCAGAAGGCCCAACAGAAACGCCATCGACAGGCCGATAACAATGGTGCTGATCAGGGGCACTTCATGCGGCAACGGTCACTCCTCTCACATGTTCGGGACTATAGACCCAAGGTAAGGGCTGCAGCCCCACGATCAAGCACCGCTTTCAAAAGCGCGTCCACAATAAGCGCCCTGATATTTCAACATGGTGCAGGCTGGCCCCTTTGGTTTGGCTTGACCGATCCACCGGGGCTGATACCTCTTGCCCATGACACCTGTTTTGCCAAATGCCGCCGCCCGCCGCCTGTTTTTGCATCACCACGCCCTGTGCGAAACCCCGACGGGCGCGGCCAGCGGGGCCGATCTGGCGCGGTTGATCGATCGCATCGGTTTTGTGCAGGTGGACAGCATCAACACGGTGGAACGCGCGCATCACATGATCCTGTGGAGCCGCCGCCAGACCTATCAGCCCGCTGCGTTGAAAGGCTTACTGGAGCAAGATCGCGGGCTGTGGGAGCATTGGACCCACGACGCCTCTATCCTGCCGATATCGGTTTATCCCTATTGGAGCCACCGATTTGCCCGTGACGCCGAACGCCTGCGCGACGGGTGGAAGCGCTGGTTTCGCGATGGTTATGAGGCGCAGTTTGACACCATATTGCGCCGCATTTCGGATCATGGGCCGGTGACCTCGTCAGATGTTGGCAGCGGCGAAACACGGGGCAAGGGTGGCTGGTGGGACTGGCATCCGTCCAAGACTGCGCTGGAATGGCTGTGGCGCACCGGGCAATTGGCGATCTCGCGGCGTGACGGGTTTCAGAAGGTCTACGACCTGACCGAACGCGTGATCCCTGCCCAAGCCCGTGCAGTTTCGCCTGATCTGGCCGCAAAAATCAGCTGGGCCTGCGGGTCGGCACTGGACCATCTTGGCTTCGCAACGGTGAACGAGATGCAAGCCTATTGGAACGCCGTCCGGCTGGACGAGGCGCGGGCTTGGGCCAAGGCCACGCTGGCATCGGGCGAGGTGATCGAAGTCTTGGTGCAGGGTGCAACGGGTGCGCAAAAGCGCGTGCTGGCACGGCCAGATGTCCTGCAAACCGCCGCTGACGCGCCCGAGCCCAGCGGCCGATTGCGGATCCTGTCACCGTTTGACCCAGCCCTGCGCGACCGCGCCCGCGCCGAATTCCTGTTCGGCTTTCACTACCGCATAGAGGTCTTTGTTCCAGAACCCCAACGCAAATACGGCTACTACGTTTTCCCGATTTTGGAGGCCGATCGCCTGATCGGGCGCATCGACGTCAAGGCTTTCAAGGCAGACTCCATCCTGCGGATCAAGGCGTTCTGGCCCGAAGCCGGGGTCAGGCTGACCAAGGCGCGTCTGGCGTCACTGCAAGCCGAATTGTCCCGCCTTGCGCGGTTCACCGGCTGCGACAAGGTAGAATTCTTGCCCGATTGGTCGCGTGAAACAAAGATACCCTAAGCCGTTGTCACCAGGTCAGCCACCTTCAATGCCTGCCCGCCCGTGACCGCTGCCACCACCGTGTTGCCCAGCAACACATCTGCGCCCAACCCGTCCGCCCAAGCCACGACAGACCAAGCGGCCCCGTCGTCTGCGTCAATGGCCGAGATCGCAAGGGTATCGGCAGCCGGATCAAAGTCGGTGATCATGGCGGGAGTCCGCCCGATGGTATCCGGGCCGCAGTCCGATCTCAGGTACAGTTCATCGGCACCCGCACACCCGGTGACCACAGTGCCATCATAAAACGAGAGGGAGTCATTGCCCGCGCCGCCGTCCATCACGCAGGCACCCCCGCGTCCCAGATACGGCCGTCACCTTCACCCGCGTAAATCGTGTCAAAGCCGTTCCGGGCCGAAATCACGTCATTGCCGGTGCCGCCGTACAAAGAATTGCTTCCGTAAGAGCCGTCAACCGTGTCTTCGCCCGAGCCGCCGTAGATCGTGTCAATGGCATCCCAACCAGACAAGCTGTCAGACCCACCCTCGCCACCGATCAGGTCATGGCCACTGGTGGCCTCAATTCTGTCATCCGAGGCACCGCCGTAAAGGGTGTCATTGCCGAAGGGGTCGTTTAGGTACCAGACCTCGGGATAGGCGTTGATCGTGACACCATCGTCACCGCCATCAATCAGGTCATTTCCAGTGGTGCCGCGTATGACACCCTCCTCGGGGCCGACCCCATCGGGATTGCCCCCATTTCCCTCACTATCTGTCTGATCTTCAGTTGACTCATCGCCATTGAAAAGCATCGGCAAAACGGCAAGCCCTGCAAAAAGCCAGATCAACGAAAGCATACCATTCACTCCAGGTTCAACCAAACAGACACCTAAAAAACGGAACACGATTTTCGCAACCTGTCAGTGCAACCCAAGCGGCAGTAGGGGGCTTTGAGCGTTGCGCCTATCAGCCCGCGACTTTGCCCCAGCCGTCAATCGCCGCCACAGCCTCTTCGGCGGTTTCGACGAATTGAAACAGATTGAGGTCGGCGGCCGAGATGGTGCCGCATTCGACCAGCAGCTGCCAGTTTATCAGCCGCTCCCAGAACTCGCGGCCAAACAGCAGGAAGGGGATTGGTTTCATCCGGCCGGTCTGGATCAGGGTCAGACTTTCGAACATCTCATCCAGCGTGCCAAAGCCGCCGGGGAAGATGCAGACCGCGCGCGCGCGCATCAGGAAATGCATCTTGCGGATGGCGAAGTAGTGAAAGTTGAAGGACAGGTCCGGCGTGACATATTGGTTCGGGGCTTGCTCATGCGGCAGCACGATGTTCAGGCCGATCGACTGGCCGCCGGCATCATCGGCACCCCGGTTTCCTGCCTCCATCACCCCCGGCCCGCCTCCGGTGCAGATCACGTTGTCATGGCCATAAGACTGCAGGCTGCGTTCCGTCATCATCCGGGCAAAGCGGCGGGCCTCTACATAGTAACGCGACAGTTCTGCCAGGGCCGGGGTTTTCGCGCGGTCACGGTGGGCGGGGTCGGGGATGCGGGCGCCACCGAACAGCACGATGGTCGAGTTGATGCCGCGCTCATCAAGGATCATCTGGGGCTTCAGCAGCTCCAGTTGCAGCCGGACGGGACGCAGTTCTTCGCGGGTCATGAAGTCTTGGTCCGCGAAGGCCAATCTGTAGGCGGGGGCGCGGGTTTGGGGGGTGTCGGGCAAGCGGTGCGTGGCGGCGACATCCTGGACGGAATCGCGGAACGGGTGCGGGCGGGGTTCGTCATGCATCGGCTGCGGCCTTGGTTGGGGCGGTTGAGGGATAGGGGTAACGGGTTTTGAGGAGGTTGGGAAGGGTGAGGGATCGGGCGGTCCCAACTCGGGACCTTTCTTTATGTGTTTGGATTCAATGGGTTGGGGTGATGAAATTAAGGAAGAATTAACCTCTGGGGGCCACCACCGCGTTGGCCTGTGCTCCGACCTTCGGATTGCGCCAAAGGGTTTGGGCGGCTATAGGGCTGCAAACCTTTCAGGAGAGTGCCATGAGCAACGCCGCGCTGGAAACTGCCATTGAAACCGCTTGGGACGGCCGCGATGCCATCAGCCCCGCCACAAAAGGCGAGGCGCGTGATGCGATCGAGGCGACGTTGACGGCGTTGGACAGCGGTGCGCTGCGGGTGGCGGAAAAGCGCGGCAATGATTGGCATGTCAACCAATGGGCCAAGAAGGCGGTGTTGCTGTCGTTCCGGCTGACCGACATGTACGAAATCTCGGGCAGCAATGGCGGCAGCAATTGGTGGGACAAGGTGCCGTCCAAGTTTCAGGGCTGGACCGAAGCCGACTGGCGCAAGGCCGGTTTCCGTGCCGTGCCCGGATCCATCGTGCGCCGGTCGGCCTATATCGCCAAAGGCGTGGTGTTGATGCCGTCTTTCGTGAACATTGGTGCCTATGTCGATGAAGGCTCGATGGTGGACGGCTGGGCCACGGTGGGGTCTTGCGCGCAGATCGGCAAGAACGTGCATCTGTCGGGGGGCGTTGGCATTGGCGGCGTGCTGGAGCCGATGCAGGCCGGACCGACGATCATCGAGGACAACTGCTTTATCGGCGCGCGGTCCGAGGTGGTCGAAGGCTGCATCATCCGCGAGGGTTCGGTTCTGGGCATGGGTGTGTTCATCGGCCAATCAACCAAGATCGTGGATCGCGAAACCGGCGCGGTGATGTACGGCGAAGTGCCTGCCGGTTCGGTGGTGGTTGCGGGGTCGCTGCCGTCGAAGAACGGCGTGAACCTTTACTGCGCAGTGATCGTGAAGAAGGTCGATGCGCAGACCCGCAGCAAGACCTCGATCAACGAGTTGCTGCGCGACTGAACGCGGTGCCACTGCCGCCCCGGAGGTGATCCGGGGCCTCTTGGTGGCCAAGGAAAGGCCCCGGATCAAGTCCGGGGCGGCGCGGATTGTGCCCTAGGGTGGGTGCAGCCCACCACCCGGCCCTATTGCAAGACCTTGCCTTCGGGCCAACTGATGGCGTGATCCAGCGTCACCTCTTTCACCTCGCCCGCAGCCAGATCAAATTCCCAAGCCAGAATGCCGCGCTGACCTTCGACGTCCACTTCAACCGGGGCCGGATCGGCGGACCAGGTGATCTCCAGATCCTCCTGCTCGGAATAAGGCACAAGGTCCAGCAGGCGCACGGGCCAGACTTCATCCGTCAGATTTTCCAGTTTCAGCACGGCTTGTTCTTCGATCAGGCTGGATGAGGTCAGGATGCCGCGATCCCCCTCCGCGCGCAGTGGCATGTTGCGGGTCAGACGCAGACCGTCAATCGCCCCAAAGGCGACTTCGGCCTTTTCACCGGGCGCGATGGTTTCCAGATAGGTGCTGCCGACGAGCGTGCCTTCGCGCATTAGATAGGCTTGACCGGGCAGCAGGATTTCGGGGCTGTCGTTGGTAAAACTGGCCATCACAAAGGCGGTGCGATCCAGGCGCGGCACGGCGCGGGCGTCGATCTTGGGGGTCAGTCTGATTTCATCCAAGGCAAGGCGCAGATTTTCCACACCCGTCGCAACATCGACGGGGCTGGGGTAGTGATAAACCACCACGTCGCCTTCGATGGCGGCTTGCGCAGCCCCGACCGCCATCGGTTCTGCCATGGTCAGGGCGGCATCAGCCATGACCTCGCCTGATTTCGCCCTCTCTTGCGGGTCTTCGATGCGGCGCAGGTCTGGCCACAGCGCCGAGGGAGTGGCTTGGGCCGAAGGTTGCGCGGTGGACAGGGTCAGGTTGACGCCGGCCCAATCCTCGCCGGAATATTGCGACACCAGCACACCGCGCCCGACGGTCAGGGAGGGGTCTTTGCGGGTCAGCATCAGGTCATAAACCGGCTGCCAACTGGCATCGGGGATGAAATGCGTGATGCTCACGTGCGACTCCGGTGCCGCCACATCAACGGCGACAGTCAGGCTGGTGTAATCAGCATCGCGCTGCGACAGGGCGGCCTCGGCGTCTTGGGCGTCGGTCAGGGAGGTTTGCGCCTTGTCCAGCAGCTTTTGCGCGGCAGGCAGGTCGGCGGCGGCGGCAAGGGCAGTCTGGCGGGCGGTCAGCACTTCGGTGCCGATCATCGCGGCCAAGGCTTTGACGCCATCGACCGTCACCGCATCGCCTTCGGGTTTCACCCCGCGCAGGAAACCGGCGGTGGCATCGGCGGCCTCCATCCGGGCGTTCAGGGCGTCAAGGGTGGCTTGTGCGGTCTGGACGCCTTTTTCGGCGGACTCGACGGTGGCTTTGGCGGCCAGCAGATCGGGGTCGGCCGCGTCCTCGCGGGGTGGCAGGCGATCGGTGCGCAGGGCAAACGCGCCCAGTTTGGCGTCGGCAGATGACAGGCGGATCAGGTCGGGCATCGTATCGGCCGGCAGGTCGGTGATCAGCAGATCATGCGCGCCCTTCGGGGCGGCGAAAGTGACAACACGGGTCACTTGCGCGCCTTGGGGATAGACCGTCACAGCGGTGATCTGGCTGGTGGCAATGATCTGGTCGGCCAAGGCGGGGCCCGATAAAAATGGGCTGGGCAGAAGCAGGGCAAAAAGGGCTGGAATGCGCATCAAATTCCTCCGTTTATCAGCGCAGGATGGCGCTGCGATGGGCGACGCGCAAGCCCCGTCGCCCCTTGTCGGCCATTCGCCGCACTGCCATGCTTGGGCCAAATTGAAAGGACGTTGCATGTCGACTGAGGACGGTCTGAAATCCACCGCTGCGCTGCCGAAAGTGGTGCGGGCCAAGGGCAGCTATTTGTGGGACGCGACGGGCAAGCAGTATATCGACGGGTCTGGCGGGCCTGCCGTCTACTGCCTTGGCCATGGCAATGACGAGGTCAACGCGGCGGTGATGGCGCAGATGAGCCAGATCGCGCATGGCTACCGCTACAACTTCACCACCGATGCTTTGGAGGCGTTGACGGCGATCATCCGCGCCAATGCGGGCGGAACTTTGCAGGAGATGGTTTATGTCACCGGCGGGTCCGAGGCAGTGGAAAGCTGTCTCAAGATCGCGTTGCAGTATCAGACGGCCATCGGACAAAAATCGCGGCGGCGGTTCATCTCGCGGGAACGCAGTTGGCATGGCAATACGCTGGGTGCGCTGGGGGTTTCGGGGTTTTCGGAACGCACGATTGCCTATGAGGGCGCGTTTATTCCGTCGATCAAGCTGTCCCCTGCCAATGCCTATCGCCCCATTGACGGGTCCACAGCAGAAACGGTGGGGGCGGCTTGCGCGGCGGAGTTGGAGGCTGCGATTTTACGGGCGGGGCCGGAAACCGTGGCCGCGTTCATCTTTGAACCCGTGGTGGGAGCGGCGGGCGGCTGTGTGCCTGCCCCCGACGGTTATGCGCGGCGCGTGCGCGAGATTTGCACGCAGTATGGTGTGCTGATGATTGCGGATGAGGTGATGTGTGGCGCGGGCCGCACCGGGCCATGGCGGGCGCTGGAACGCGACGCGGTGGAAGCCGACATCATGTCGGTCGCCAAGGGCTTGGCGGGGGGCTACCTGCCCTTGGGGGCGGCGGTTTGCACCACGGCGGTGTGGCAGGCGATCCGCGCGGCGGATGGGGCCTTTGGCACCGGGCACACGTTCACCGGGCATACGGCGGCCTGTGCGGCAGGGGTTGCGGTGCAGAATATCGTCGCCCGCGAGGGATTGTTGGCGCGGGTGACGGCGAATGAGGCACGCATCAAGGGCTGGTTGGCCGAGGCTTTGGCGGGGGTCGATGCGGTGGGCGATATTCGCGGGCGCGGGCATTTCATCTGTGCGGAACTGGTGGCAGACCGCGTGTCGAAAGCCCCGTTTGACCCCGAGTTGAAACTGTTCATGAAAATCCGCGCGCAGGCGATGGAGAACGGGCTGATCTGCTATCCGGTCGGCGGCAATGTCGATGGCGTGCGCGGTGACATTGTGATCCTGGCTCCGCCCTACAACGCCACCGACGCCGAATTGCATGAAATCGTGGATAAAACGGCACTGTCGATCCGGCAGGTTCTGGCGGCGCACAGTCTGGGTTAAGTCACGAGGGCTTGATCCTTGCGCCGTCAATTTCAGGTTATGCTGGCCACAAAGAGGAGTGACCCGATGCCCCATATTCTGTCTTACGTTCTGATCGGCCTGATTGGCTTGCTTTCCGTGGCGCTTGACCCTGCGCTGGCGGCAGGCACAGAAGACACGGCGGTTGAGGCCGAACTTGCCCCCGACTACACGGCCGCCAAGGCCCTGATTGAGGCGCAGGATTTCGCAGGCGCTTTGCCGTTGCTGGACGCGCTGGTCGTGGCCGAACCGGGCAATGCCGACGCCTGGAACCTGCATGGCTTTGCCAACCGCAAGCTGGGCAATATGGAGGTGGCGGCGAAATCCTATGACACCGCGCTGACGCTGAACCCGGCGCATCTGGGCGCGCTGGAGTATCAGGGGGAGATGTTCCTTGAAACCGGCAAGGTGGATGCCGCCATCACCAATCTGGCCAAGCTGAAGGGCCTGTGCGGCGAATGTGAGCAGGCCGAGGATCTGGCCGCGGCCATTGGCGCCGCAAGCTGAACCCCAAAACGCAAAACCCCGCCACGATGGGCGGGGTTTCTTCGGTCTGAACAGCGGTTTCAGCCCTTTTTCAGCACCCGGTTGCCCAGCAATTCGGCAATCTGAACCGCGTTCAGGGCCGCACCCTTGCGCAGGTTGTCGGACACGCACCACAGGTTGATGCCGTTGTCGATCGTGCTGTCCTGACGGATGCGCGAAATATAGGTGGCGTAATCGCCCACACAGTCGATCGGGGTGATGTAGCCACCGGGTTCACGCTTGTCGATCACCAGAATGCCGGGGGCTTCGCGCAGGATGTCGCGGGCCTCGTGTTCATCCAGAAACTCTTCAAACTCGATGTTGATCGATTCCGAATGGCCAACGAACACCGGAACCCGCACGCAGGTGGCGGTAACCTTGATGTTCTTGTCGAGGATCTTCTTGGTTTCCGCGACCATCTTCCATTCTTCCTTGGTCGAGCCATCATCGAGGAAGACGTCGATGTGCGGGATCACGTTGAAGGCGATCTGCTTGGGAAACTTTTTCGGCGCAACTTCTTGCCCCGGGACATACATGCCCTTGGTTTGATCCCACAACTCGTCAATGCCCTCTTTGCCAGCACCCGACACCGACTGATAGGTTGAAACCACCACCCGCTTGATGCGCGCGCGGTCATGCAGCGGCTTCAGAGCCACAACCATCTGCGCCGTAGAGCAGTTCGGGTTGGCGATGATGTTCTTGTTCTTGTACTGAAAAATCGCATCGGCGTTCACTTCGGGAACGATCAGAGGCACCGCAGGATCGTAGCGGTACAGCGACGAATTGTCGATCACGATGCAGCCCGCCGCAGCGGCCTTGGGGGCGTAGATCTTGGTGGCTTCGGACCCCACGGCGAACAAGGCAATGTCCCAGCCGGTGAAATCGAAAGTGTCCAGATCCCTGGTCTTGACGGTTTTATCGCCAAAGCTGATCTCAGTGCCCATGGATTTGCGCGATGCCAGTGCGGCAATCTCGTCCACCGGGAACTCGCGCTCAGCGAGGATGTTCAGCATTTCGCGGCCCACGTTACCCGTGGCACCCGCGACGACGACCTTATAGCCCATCGGGGTTCTCCTAAATCCGTCTTTGACCTTCAAAGACGTGGTCTGTTAGCCCATGGGGCGGCGGGGGGAAAGCGGAAAACGGGCGGGGTCAGTCGGTGCGGTCTTTCGCGAACAGATATACCACCATTCCGATGGTGATCAGAGCGGCGTAGAACGCAAAAAGCGCCACATAAGGGTCGGCGGCGGGGGCCGAATTGATCACATCGGCCGTCGGGGTCAGGGCGGTGTGCAGCCTGCCGGTGACAAATTGCATCAGACCCGCCGCGCCGATGCCGAACAGGTTCAGCAGGGTGACGCCACGCCCAACCAGATGCGGCGGCAGGAACGCGCGGCCATGCGCCATGACCATCGGAAAGGACGCGCCGAAAAAGCCGACACCCGCCAGCAGGGCCACAGGCAGATAGCCGGGGTTGGAAGCGTTGAGATACAGCCCGATCAGGCAGGCCAGCATCAGGGCGTTGCCGCCCATGACCAGCCATTTGCGGGTGCCCAGCAGCCGCTCCAGCGGGCCATAGGCGAAGTTGCCCGCCACCATGGCAAGACCCATGATCAGGGTCACTTGGCCAATCCGGGCGGCATCCGCGCCGAAAACATCGGCGAAATAGGGAC
>JBIHZO010000415.1:0-3434 GCA_044231405.1 Cypionkella sp.
ACCCGGCCATCGGGGTGGGTGACCGCCGCCGCATCTGTCCCCATCCGGCAGGTACCACTGGGATGATAGGCGCTTTCGAGTTTCCGCTTGAGGAAGGCGTCCAGCGCGTCGTCGCTGGTCACATCCGCCCCCGGAGCCAGCTCTGCCCCGCGATAGGGGGCCATAGCGGTCTGTGCGAAAATCTCACGCGTCAGCCTGATGCAGGCGCGGTACTCCGGCCAGTCGTCCGGATGCGTCATGTAGTTGAACTGCACCCGTGGCAGGCTTTGCGGCCTTGCATCGCGCAGCCGCACCCAACCCCGGCTTTTCGACCGTTTGGTGCCAACATGCACTTGATAGCCATGCCCCCGCACCGCCGATTTGCCATCATAAGAAATCGCCAGCGGCAAAAAGTGATACTGGACATCTGGGTAAACAATTCCGGCACGACTGCGAATATGGCCGCCGCTTTCAAAATGGTTCGTGGCCCCCAAACCGCGATGGGTCAGCAGCCATTCCAGACCGATCCGCGCTTTGCCCAGCAGGCTAAGTGCGGGGTAAAGGCTGATCGGCTGGATGCATTCTTGTTGGAGATACACCTCTAGGTGATCCATCAGGTTTTCGCCAACTCCGGGGCTGTCGTGGCGCACCTCAATGCCATGGTCGCGCAATTCAGACGCCGGCCCCACACCCGAGCGCTTCAGAATCACCGGCGACATGATCGCACCGGCAGACAGGATCACCTCTTGCCCGGCCTGCGCTCGGCACGCCTGACCATTGACCGCAAACAGCACCGCCGTGGCCCGGCGGCCTGCAAATTCGATCTTGTCCACCAGCGCCCCGGTGATGACCCGCACATTGCCGCGCACCATCGCAGGCCGCAGATAAGCGACCGCAGCGCTGCAGCGCGCACCACCGCCGACGTTCATCTCCATCGGGCCAAAGCCTTCGTGCTGGCGTTGGTTCATGTTCGGGCTTTGCGCATAGCCTGCCTGCACCCCGGCCTGAACGAAAGCCTGATATAGTGGGTTGGTTTCGCGGCCTCGCGTCACTTTGATCGGCCCATCGGTGCCGCGCAAAGGCCCGCCGCCTTGAACACCCTCAAGCCGTTGAAAGTATGGCAGAACGTTGGACCATCGCCAGCCGTCTGCACCCAAAGCCTCCCACAGCTCGTAGTCCATCGGATTGCCGCGCACCCAGCACATGCCATTGATCGAAGACGATCCCCCCAACCCCTTGCCGCGCGGCAGGTTCATCACCCGCCCATCAAGACCCGGCTCTGGCTCGGTGGTCATACCCCAGTTGAACCGGGCAGTGTTCATCGGCATCGACAGCGCAGAGGGCATGGCCACGATCGTGGCGCGGTCGCTGCCGCCTGCCTCCAGCACCAGAATACGCGTTTTGGGATCTTCCCCCAAACGGTTGGCTAAAACACAGCCCGCCGATCCGGCCCCAACGATGACGTAATCGTAGCTTCCCTCATCGCGCACCGCAGGTTCAGCCTGACGCTGTGTCATTCGACAATCACATAGAACTTCAGCATCGCCACAGGCTGCCGCCAGATGCCCTTGAAGCCTTTCGGGACCAAAAAGGCATCGCCCTTGCGATAGGTTTCGCAGATTTCGTCATTCTCCAGCGTCACTTCACCTTCCAGAACGATCATGAATTCATCGCAAGGATAGTTTTCGTAGTGTTCGGTATAAGCGGTAGATCGCCAGATTCCGGCGCGAAGTTTTGCCTCAGGGCGCTGAAAGTAGCTGAAATCCTGACCCAGCGGCAGGCCAGCCAAAAGCTCTGCGTGATCCAAAGGTATATCGCCTAAGGCATCCCAACCTGTTGGTCCTGATGATGAAAACCGGATCGGGGCCACCATGCGAAATCTCCTGCTCGATTGATAATACCGCCCCATGCTTGTGGAGCGCGATGCCTGCAACCTTGCCTGTCACAACTTTGACGTGACAAGTGACAAGATTTCAGTCAGCGTAACCTCAGGTAATCACAGGACGACCGGAATGCGAAAGTGGCGATCCCTTACCGCATTGCGGGCGTGCGATGCCGTGGCGCGCACCGGCAGCGTTTCGGCGGCCGCGACAGAGTTGCATGTCACCCGCCCCGCAATCAGCAAGCAGCTCGCCTTGCTGGAGCAGGACCTTGATTGTGCCCTTTTTGAACGCACCGGCAACAGAATCCGCCTGACAGACGCCGGGCAAGAGCTGTGCGTCGGGTTGAAGCAGGCGTTCGATCTGATCTCTTCCACAACCGAAAGCGTCGTCCGGCGGTCGGGTCAGGGCCAGCGTGTGCGGGTTCTGGTCTGCCGCGATTTCGCCTCGGGCTGGCTGGTGGGGCAGGTCGGGTCATTTCTGGTGGCTAATCCAGGCATTTCGGTTGAAATAACCGCTGAAAAGAATGGCAGCTTCCGCCATGACGAGGATTTCGATTTTCGCATTTTCTATGGGATGCACGGCGAGCATCCGTCGAGTCTGCTGATGGAAAGCGAATTGTGCCGGTGGATTGACATGCCGGTTTGCACGCAAGGCTTTGCCAACCGATTTTTGCAGCCCGGTCAATGCGTCGCGGAAGCCCCTTATTTCATCGACAACAATTATGACGTCTGGGAAGAATGGTGCCAGTATTCCGGATTTGATCCGGGAGGCGCGCGCCTGCACAAGACGCTGTTCAATGAAACCACCCTGTGCATTTCGGTTGCAACCTCTGGCGGCGGGCTGGCGATGGGCGACAGCTTTCTGACCCTGCCGCTGATCCGTCTGGGCGAATTGATTGTGCCGTTCGATGCGGGTCTGATCAGCACGCAAACATATTCGCTGTTTTCGTCGCCGAATGTTGTCAGGTCAAAGGCCGCAAATCGGTTTGAACACTGGTTGCGCGCTGCTGTTGCGAGCTATCAGTCGACGGTGCTGGAACAACTGGCTCTACGCGGCATTCGCGTGCTGGATCGGTCAGCGACACTGCATAATCGACCTTTGGAATAAGCGCAGCGTCTTCATCCAGGGTCACTGATCGCCAAATCTGGCCTGGCAGACTATCCTCTGGCCAAACATTGTCACATAACGCTGTTGTCGCCTGTGATTGAAGGGTTTGGAATCTATTTGGCCCCAAATCTCGATCAGTTCAGCTCAAAGAGACGCGAAGATCAGCAAGAGCTTCCAATTGTTTGCGGACGTGGTATTCCAAGACGCGTTGCATAGTTCCGGCATTAATCGTCACCGGCGTGTCCGACGCCTTTTCCACTTCAGCCGCCACTTGCGCGGCCATCAGCGCCGCCACCCGGGCTGGCCATGTCACCCAGACATCGCGTTCCTGCCGGGCCAGGCGGAAGACCAGCGCCTCTACCCGCGCCCGATCCACCAAAGTGCCCTTCTTCTTCTGGATCGCGAGTTGGCGTTCCTGCGCCTGGTAGACCGTCAGCGCGGTCCGGGCTTTGAGATAGCTGTCGG
>JBIHZO010000067.1:0-11267 GCA_044231405.1 Cypionkella sp.
ATGACCATGGCCGACAAGATCGTTGTCATGCAGGGCGGGCGCATCGAACAGGTCGGCGCGCCGTTGGAGTTGTATGACCGCCCGTCAAATGTGTTTGTCGCCTCCTTCATCGGATCGCCCGCGATGAACCTGATCGACGGCGTGGTGACCGGCGGCATGGTGGATGTGGCCGGTGCGCGGCTGGCGCTGCCGCCCGGATCCAGCGCGCAAGAGGGTCAAGCCGTGGTTTACGGCGTGCGGCCTGAAACCTTTACCGTGGCGGATCAGGGCCTTGCGGGCATCATTGCTGTGGTCGAACCCACCGGGTCCGAAACCCATGTCGTGGTGCGCCTTGCCGGGCGCGAGGTGACGGCGGTGTTCCGTGACCGCGTGACCATGCGCCCCGGCGATGCGATCACCTTGGCCCCCGATGCGGGTCAGGCGCATCTGTTTGACAAGGCGTCCGGGCAACGGCTCTCTTGACCATCCAGTCAAATCCGGCACATTCTGCAGCAAAGGGAGGGCATCATGCTCAAAGGAATTGATCCGCGGCTGAACGCCGAGGTGCTGGGCTGTTTGCGCGCCATGGGGCACGGCGATGTGCTGATCCTGTGCGACACCAATTTTCCCGCCGAGTCCGTGGCCCGTGCCACCGTGTCGGGCAAATTGCTGCGGATGGACAATCTGACCGCCGGACAAGCCGCGCAGGCGATCCTGTCGGTCTACCCGCTGGATACCTTCGTGCCCGATTTCGCAGGCCGGATGGAAATGGTCGGCAGCCCCGATGAAATCCCGCCGGTGCAGGCAGAGGTGCAGGCGGAAATCAACGCCGCCGAAGGGTCAGACCGCCCGATGATCTCGATCGAACGCTTTGCCTTCTATGACATCGCCCGTGCCGCCTATGCGGTGATCCAGACCGGTGAGCGGCGGTTCTATGGCTGCTTTATGTTGCGCAAGGGCGTGATCCCTCCAGAGGCTTGACCTGATGAAACCCATTGTTATCCTTGGCATCTTTGTTGCCGACACCGCTTATCGCGCCGCACGGCAACCCAAGATGGGCGAAACCATCCTTGGCAACTCTTTCGTGCTGGGACCGGGGGGCAAAGGGTCCAACCAATCGGTGGCCGCCGCCATGGCGGGGGGCCGCACCCATTTCATCACCCGCCTGGGCGATGATGCCTTTGCGGATATCGCCCGGACAACCTGGGCAAAAGCAGGCGTGCTTCCCGAAGTGACCATCGACGCCGACAGCTACACCGGGGCCGCCTATATCTTCATCGAAGAGGCAACGGGCAACAATGCCATCATCGTGTCGCCCGGCGCTGCGGGCCGGGTTTCGGTTCAGGATGTCGAGGCCAAGGCAGAGTTGATTGCCCAAGCCGCGGTGTTCGTGACGCAGTTGGAACAGCCGATCCCTGCGGCGAAACGCGGTTTGCAGATTGCCCGCGCGGCCGGGGTGACGACGATCCTGAACCCCGCCCCGGCTGCCAGCCTCGGCGATGATATTCTGGCGCTGTGCGATTATGTGACGCCCAACGAAACCGAGGCCGAGGCGCTGACCGGCCTGCCGGTCACGTCGATTGCCGAAGCGGAAATCGCAGCCGATGCCTTGCTGGGCCGCGGCGTCGGCGCGGTGGTGATCACGCTGGGCGACAAAGGGGCGCTATACCGCGACCGCACCCGGTCGGTACATGTGCCAGTGATTTCGGCAGGGCCGGTGGTGGAAACCACTGGCGCGGGCGATGCCTTCAACGGCGGCTTTGCAGTGGCGTTGTCGGAAGGCCGAGATGTGGTCGACGCCGTGCGCTTTGGCTGTGCCACGGCCGGCATTTCGGTGACGCGGGCAGGTACGGCACCGTCAATGCCGTCGCGGGCCGAGATTGACGCGCTGCTCGCGCGCGGTGCGTGAGCGGGGCGGCCAAGGCCGACCCTAACCACGCGCCCTGCCTATAGGCTTTGGGCATCGCGACGGTTGCGACGTCGGATGCCTCTGGACGGCCGGAATTCAGGAATTTCGGCCCGGATGCATAGGCACAGATGAATCTGCACTGGCGCGGCCTGCCCGACAGATCGCGCCGGTTCTATTCGCCCTTTGCCAAAGCCCGTGCGATGTCGCGGGTCTGGCTGTAAAGCTGCTGCCACAGCGGGTATTGGCGGGCGTAGACCGGTTCGGCGACCGGATGCACGACCCGCGCCTGCGGGTTCCATCGCACAATGTCGGCAGGCTGGACACGACCGACCGCCAACGCCGCCAGAAACGCATCGCCATAGCTGGCACCGATGGTCTTTTCCGCCACGATCTGCGGCACGCCGCCCAGATCAGAGGTGGCCTGCATCCAGACCGCGTTCTGGGTGCCGCCCCCCACCGCCAACACCCGCGCCGGGGCCGCACCCAGATCGCGGCAGGTATCCATCACATGGGCGGTACCGGAGGCGATGCCTTCGCAGACCGCACGGAACAGATCGCCGCGCGTGTGCGTCAGATTCAGCCCAAAGAACGCACCGACCGCCAGCGGATCGTGGATCGGCGTGCGTTCGCCCGAGAAATAGGGCAGGCACAGCAGCCCCTTCGCGCCTTTTGGACTGGCCGCTGCCTCTGCCGCAAGCTGCGCAAAGGCATCCGCCCCCAGATCGCGCGCAAACTGGTCGCGGAACCAATGAGTCAGCGTGCCCGAGGTCGCCAGCCCCGCCATCGACGCATGCTGGCCCGGATAAAGCCATGGCGCGTACCACAGGCGCGGATCGCGCACCGGGTCCGCCGTGATCTGGATGATGAAGATGGTCGAGCCATACATCATCATCATCTCGCCGGGGTCCTTCACCCCCACCGACACCGCCTCGGCCGCGGCATCAATGGTGCCGACGGTCACGGGCGTGCCCACTGCCAACCCGGTTTCAGCAGCAGCCTTTGCCGTCACAGCACCCGCAATTTCGGTGGACCAGGCAAGCCGCGGCAGATGGGTCAGCGGCAAAATATCGGGGGCCAGATCATCGGCCCAGACCTGTCGGTTCACATCATAAAGCGGTGAGAAATTGGCGGCGGTGTAGTGATCGATGACATGATTGCCGGTCAGCTTCCACGTCAGGTAAGGCGTGGCCGACAGCACCATCGCGGTCTGCGCATAAATCTCGGGCCGTTCCTGTTTCAGCCACAGGATCTTGGGGCCCACCGATTGCGACGTCAGCGCATTGCCGCAGCGCGCCATGATCCGGTCAGCCCCGATGCGGTCGGTCAGCTCGGTGATCTGCGCCGCAGCCCGGGTGTCCACGCCGTAAAGAACCGCGTTCATCAGGGGGGTGCCCGCCGCATCCACAGGCAGCATGCAGGGGCCGATGGCGGAGCAGGCGATGGCTGTGATCTCTTCAGGTGGTATCTGCGATGTCGCCAGCAATACCTTGGTCACATGAACAAAATCGCCCCACCAATCCTGATCGGCGTTGTGTTCGGCCCAGCCCGGCTGTGGCACCAGCATCTTATGCGCCCGCGCGGCCCGTGCCACGATCCGGCCCGCACCATCGACCAGCACGCCCTTGGTTTCAAACGTGCCGATGTCGACGCCCAATGTGTAGCTCATCGCACCCCCCGCGACAGATCAAAGCCGGGCGTGACGCGCGACAGTGCGGCGTCCAGCAGCGTGACCAACCCCGCAAGATCGCCCAGATCGACGACTTCCAAGGCGGAATGGCTGTAGCGCATTGGAAAGCCCACATCCAGACAGGCCACCCCTTCGGGTCCCATGAACTGAATGTAGGACAGGTCCGTCAAAGCCCCGGTATGGGCAGATCGTTGCAACGGCAGGCCCTGCGCCGCCGCCGCATTCTCCATCAACCGCACCAGAGCCGGGTGCGGGATGACCCCGTTCAAAGTGCCGCGCCCGTGGAAGGAATAAAGCGACATGCCCGGCCCGCCACCCATGGCCACCTCGCCGCGCGCAACCATATCCGGCGTGTCGCAGGCCAGCAGCAGATCAACCTGCACCGCAATATCAGGGGCGCAGGCGGTGGCAGCGGGCAAAACCCCGCGCAGGTTGTATTCCTCTTGCACCGACCAGACCAGATGCACTGTCGGCCCGCCCGTACGTCCGTACAGGTTGCGCGCCAACTCCAGCAACACGGCACAGCCCGCGCGATCATCCACAGAAGTGCCCGCAATCCGCCCGCCTGCCAATTCCAGCACGCGCGGCAGATAGACCACGGGGCAGCCGATCTGGACACCCGCCGCCATGGCCTCATCGCGGGAAGCAAAGCCGGCATCCACATACAGGTCCTGATAGGGCACCACCCGGTATTTCTCATCCGGGCCGGTCGCGTGATGGCTTTTGTTGGCAATCACGCCCGGCAGATCGCCCCGCGCCGTGCAGATCAGCACTGCCTGCGCCGCCAAAGCCCGCTCCGGCACTCCGCCCAAGCGTTCCAGCCGGATCAGACCGGTGTCCTCAACCTTGCGCACGACAAAGCCCAACTGGTCCATATGGGTGAACACCATGACCGCAGGCGCGCCCGGATCACCCGGCAAGGTCGCCACCAGATTGCCCAGACGGTCAGAGCGATGCGCGATCCCGATGGCGTCCAGATGGCCCGCGATGCAGGCCGCCACGCGTTCCTCATAGCCCGACAGGCCGGGGATCAACATCAACTCGGTCAACAGCGCCCGCATCATTGCCCCCGCACCGCGCGCACCCGGTCCATGAAGTCAAGCGCGCGGTCGGCATCGACCGCAGCCCATGTGTCGCCGCCCACCTTCAAGGCCGACCCCACGATGCACCCATCCGCCACCCGCAGAACGTCGGCCACCGTGTCATGCTTGACCCCGGTGTTGGCCAGCACCGGGGTGTGCGGCAACACGCGCTTGACCGCCTCCAGATCCTCCATCCGCGCGGCCTCTCCGGTGATGGCCCCCGACACCAGAACCGCATCGGGAATGGACGAAAAAACCGCCGACCGCGCCCTGTCTGCCAAAGACCGAGGGTCCAGAGACCCGGCGAATTCGGCTGAAACATTGTACAGTTTCACCACATTGCCCGCGCCCACCCGCTGACCATAGCGCAGCGCCGCCCCCGCATCCGGCGCCCAGACCCCCATGTCGCTGGCATAGGTGCCGGTGAAAATCTCACGCACAAAACTGGCCCCCGTGGCTGCGGCCAGCGCCATCGTGGCCATCGGATCCCAGAGCACATTCACCCCAAAGGGCACTGAAATCTGATCCCGCAACCGCCCGATGACATAGGCCATGGTGGCGGTGCTGGCGGTATCCACGCGCAACTCATAGGGCCGGTCATTTTCATTGCCAAACATCACCGCGTCAAAACCCGCCGCCTGCAACGCCGCCATATCCGCCGCAGCGCCGCGCAGGATCGCCTCTACCCCGCCCTTGGCATCATGCAGCGGCGTGCCTGGCATCGCCCCCAGATGCACCATCGCAATCACCGGCTTTTTGCCGCCGAACACCTTGCTGAACCTTGACATTTTATCCCCCCGTTTGGACCAAGGCTAACGCGAAAGCCATTGGCCGGGAAGCCAGATCATACTAGCATGTCAGCCAATCGTGGGGGCATAATGCGCAATCGACACTGGAACAGGGCTGGCAAACCGATCAGCTTCACCGAATTGGGCTTTGGGGCGGCCCCCTTGGGCAACTTGTACCGCGCCATAACCGAAGCCGATGCGCAGGCGATTCTGGCCCGCGCCTGGGAGGGTGGTGTGCGCTATTTTGACACCGCTCCGCTGTATGGTTTGGGCCTGTCGGAAACCCGGCTGAACCATTTTCTGAGCGACAAGCCCCGTAATGCCTATGTGCTGTCCAGCAAGGTGGGCCGCCTGCTGCACCCCTGTCCGCCCGAAACGCGGGACGGACTGGACAAATGGTTCGATGTGCCCGCCCGCAATGAGGTTTACGATTACTCCTATGACGGCGTCATGCGGTCGCTGGAGGCGTCGCTGGAAAGGCTGGGGCTGGACCGCATCGACATCCTATATGCCCATGATCTGGATATCTTTAACCACAAATCCCAGAGCGCACTCGATGCCCGCCTGTCCGAATTCATGACGGGCGGCTGCCGTGCCCTGTCGGATCTGCGCGACCAGGGGGTGATCTCGGCCTTTGGTGCGGGGGTGAACGAATGGCAGCCCTGCCAATGGCTGCTGGATCGCGGCGATTTCGACCTGTTCTTGCTGGCAGGCCGCTATACGCTGCTGGAGCAAGAGGCGCTTGGTTTCCTGAACGCTGCAGCCGCGCGCGGGGTGGGTGTGGTGATCGGCGGGCCGTACAATTCGGGCATTCTGGCCACGGGGCCAAAACCCGGCGCGTTCTACAATTACGACCCGGCCCCCGATGCCATCCTGACCCGCTCGGCGCAGCTGCAAACCATTTGCGCAGCACATGGCATCCGCCTCGTCGACGCCGCCTTCCAGTTCCCGCTGCTGCACCCCGCCGTGGTGTCAATCATCCCCGGCGGTCAAGGCGTGGCCGAGATGGACAGCAATCTTGCCGCGTCACAGGCGCAAATCCCCGCTGCCTTGTGGTCAGACCTGAAAGCCAAGGGTCTGTTGCACCCGGAGTCACCCACTGCCTAGACTCTGTCTCAAATTTTTCGTCTTGGTGAAAATATCCCACAGGAGGTCTGGAGGGTGTGAAACCCTCCAGTCCCGCCCTCAGCCATAAAGCGCCCGCGTCACAATCCCCATCGACGCCGCCGCATCCTGCCGCGCCACGGCATCAGCCAAGCCCACATCGCCCGCCAAACCCGCGGCAATCGCCCGCAGCCGTTCCGTCAAGCGGATGTTGGCGCGCGCCTCGGCCACCGGGTTCAGACCGCCGAGATCGGGAAAGGTGTCAAAGTAGATCACACCATCATAGCCCGTCCGCTCCAGCGCCACGAACAACTCCACCGTCTGCACCGGATGCACCGTGCCCGCCATCAGCCCGTCATCGCGCTTGCCGTAACCGTCGTTCAGATGCACGCCCAGAATCCGGCTGTGGCGCGCCGCCAGCATCGCGGCATAGGCCGGCATCTCACCGGCATAAAGCACATGCGCGAAATCCAACGTCACCCCGGTATTTGGCCGCCCAATCTCGCGCAGCGCCAGCAAGGTTGTCGCCATATCGGGCATCAAGGCAAAGGATCGCGGCTCATCTGGCTTGTATTCTATTGCAATATCAATATTTTGGTTGTGGTCAGCCACTTCGACCACCGCCGCCACCGTATCCTCCCAGCCACGCGCGTAATCCATCTGGAAGGCGTAATCGTAACCGTCCTGCCCCATCCACAGCGTCATCAGCCGCCCGCCCATTTCGGCACAGGCGTCAATGCCGCGCTTGGTCAGATCAATTGCCGCACGCCGCACGCTGCGGTCGGGATGGGTGAACGCCCCCAGTTTGAAGCCACTTTCCGTGTAATACCGCATCGCCAGCCCGTTCAGCGCCATGCCCTGATCCGCCAACAGCCGCCCCAGTTCCGCCGGGCTATGCCGCTCAAAGTGATCGGGATAGTTCAGATCGGCGGCATCCAGCCCGCCCACCTGCCCCGCCCCGGCGATCATATCGGCGACCGAACCGCCCTTGACCTTGAAGGCATTCAGTCGGGCGGCGTAGCGCGCGCGGTTGGGCAAATTCATGAAATCCAAGGCCTTTCAGGACGGGTTGAAGAGTTCGGGATGGCTGCGCTCCAGCGGTTCCAGATAGGTCACCAACTGCCGCAGATGCAAGCGCACGGCCAGACGCGCAGCCGCAGGATCGCGCGCCTCGAACGCCGCCAGAATCGCGCGATGCTCGGACAGCGTCGCCGCCACCCGCCCTGGCAAAGGCAGCACCAACTGCCGCGCCCGGTTCACATGCGCCCAAGCGGTTTCTGACACCAAAGCCAGCTTGCGATAGCCGGTAAACGACAACAGCAACGCGTGCATTTCCGCATCCAGAGCGTAGAACCCGGCGAAATCGCCATCGGCAACCAGAGCCGCTTGCACCAACAGATTGCGCCGCAACTGCACCAGCTGCGCCTCGGTGATGGTTTCAGCCACGCGCTCTGCCGCGGCCACTTCGATCGCTTCGCGCAGGAAGGCGCCCTCACGGATCTCCACCATCGAAAACCGCGCCACATAGGTGCCCGCCTGCGGGATCACATCGACCAAGCCTTCAGACGCCAGTCGCGCCACCGCATCCGACACCGGGCTGCGCGACACCCCCAATTCGGCGCAAATCTCGGGTTTCCGCAAGATTTCGCCGGGGCGATAGTCAAGGTTCAGGATGGCGTGGTGCAGGGTCAGATAGACCCGCGCACCCAATGATCCGGCAAACCCGTCCAGCGGCAAAAGCCGTGCCGAACCGGCTGTGGGGCCATGTGAAACGCGGGGCGGTAAAAACAACATGCTAGCATGTTAGCCAAGGCGCGCGTTGGGATCAAGGAAACCTGGCAACGCTGACACAGATCGCCGGGACTCCATGCCGCGGGCAAACCCTGACACGGGGTCATCGGCGGATGGCATAGCACCGGATCTGCGAAAACATCTCAAAAAGATGAATGAAGAAAACAGGATAATACCCTGACCTGCATCACATTTGACCACATCACATCCAAATCTCGACCTGCCTCCCGACAGCTTTGGTCTCGCAGGTCCAAATAAGCACATTGGCAAGTTTCCACCGCCGAACGGGCTGTGCCATCAGGCACAGTCACCCATCAATCAGCGCCGAAATCTCGGCCACAGCCTGTTGCACCAGATCGACCCGCCCCCGCGATTCCACATTCAGCCGCAACAAGGGCTCGGTGTTCGAGGCCCGCAGGTTGAAGCGCCACGCGCCAAATTCAAGGCTCAAGCCGTCCAGATCCTCCCGCCGCACCGCAAGCGGGGCGTAAACGCCTTCAATCCGCGCCACTGTCGCGCGCACATCCGCCACCCGAAAGTTGATCTCACCCGAAGACGGAAACGCCGCCCGGCGCGCCGCCAGCAAATCGGCCAGGGATTGCCCCGACCGCCCCAAAAGTTCTGCCACCACCAGCCATGGGATCATCCCGGAGTCACAAGCCATAAAGTCGCGAAAATAGTGATGTGCCGACATCTCGCCACCATAAATCGCACCGACATCCCGCATCTTCTGCTTCAGAAACGCATGGCCTGTCGGAGCAGCCAGCGCCACACCGCCGCCCCGCGCCACCACATCCATCGTGTTCCAGATCACGCGCGGGTCGTGAATGATCCGCGCGCCAGGTTCCTTGGCCATGAACACCTGCGCCAACAGGCCCACCACATACTCCCCGGCCACAAAATCTCCACGGTGATCAAACAGAAAACAGCGGTCGAAATCACCATCCCAGGCGACGCCCATATCCGCCCCCGCCGCGATCACCGCCTGCGCTGTGGCGGGTTGGTTTTCGGGCAGCAACGGGTTCGGGATGCCATTGGGGAAAGATCCATCGGGGGTATGGTACATCCGTACAAACTCAATCGGTGCCCCCCGCGCCGCCAGACCCAAAGCAATCGCGTCAAAGGTCGGCCCTGCAGCGCCATTGCCCGCATTCACCACAATCTTCAAAGGCCGCAAGGCCCCCACATCGACGAAACTCAACACGCGGTTCACATAGTCCGCGCGCACATCCAGCCGTTCTTGCCACGTCCCCGACTGCGGGGCCGCGAAATTCCCGCTTTCCGCCAAAGCCTTGATCGCCGCCAGCCCGTTGGCTGCGGCCAAAGGGGCCGACCCGCGCCGCACCATCTTCAGGCCGTTGTAATTCATTGGATTGTGCGAGGCGGTCACCTCAATCCCACCATCCGCACCCAGATGGGAGACCGCAAAATACATTTCTTCGGTGCCGCACAGACCCAGATCCAGCACCTCGCATCCCGCCAGCATCAGACCCTCCGTTACCGCCCCCGCCAGCGCCAGCGAAGACCCGCGCGGATCGCGGCCAATCACCACGCGGCGGGCTTTCAGCACCTCACCAAAGGCCCGCCCCACCCGCAGGGCGATCTCCTCATTCAATTCCTCGCCCAATTGGCCACGAATGTCATAGGCCTTGAAACAGGTGTAACTGGGCATGCGCGCGCTTTCGGTCAGAAACTTCGCACCGACACTATCCGGCCCACAGCCGACGTCCACCCCCAAGCCCCGCTTTCCAAAACCGTGCACCCCGCCTATAAAGCAGCCAAGCCGAAGGGGAGTGCCCATGCGCAGCGCCGAAATCACCCGCAACACCAATGAAACCGCAATCTTTGTGTCGATCAATCTGGACGGCACCGGCAAATCCGCCTGCCAGACCGGCGTCGGCTTCTTTGATCACATGCTGGACCAACTGGCCCGGCATGCGCTGATCGACATTTCAGTTCAGGCCAAGGGTGATCTGCACATCGACGACCACCACACGGTTGAGGATGTCGGCATTGCGCTGGGTCAGGCCGTGGCCCGAGCCTTGGGCGACAAGAAGGGCATCCGCCGCTATGGTCATTTCCGTCTGGCGATGGATGACACGCAGGTCGCCTGCGCGCTGGACCTTTCGGCGCGGCCTTTCCTTGTGTGGAATGTCGACTTCACAGCCGCCAGGATCGGCACCTTCGATACCGAACTTGTGCGCGAATTCTTTCAGGCCTTCGCTACCCATGGTGGCATCACCCTGCATGTCGACAAGGTCCACGGCATCAACAGTCACCACATTGCCGAAGCCGCGTTCAAAGCGGTGGCGCGGGCGCTGCGCGAAGCTGTGGAACCCGATCCGCGCATGGCGGGTCAGTTGCCTTCGACCAAAGGCGCGCTCTGACCCATTCACATTGGTCCAAATATCCCCGCCGGAGGCCCAGCCTGTCGGCAGAACAGGCGTTCGAACATGCTCACCGTCCTAGTTGACTACGATTCAGGCAACCTGCACTCCGCCGAAAAGGCGTTTCAACGCATGGCGCAGGAAACCGACGCGGGGACAGTGCTGGTCAGTTCCCGCCCCGAAGACGTCGCCCGCGCCGATCGCATCGTGCTGCCCGGTGATGGCGCATTTCCGGCCTGCCGTCGCGCTCTGGGGGCTTATGGCGGGCTGTTCGAGGCCATCGAAGAGGCCGTCACCACCCGCGCGCGCCCGTTCATGGGCATCTGTGTTGGCATGCAGATGATGGCGACCTGGGGTCGCGAGTACCACGACACCCCAGGTTTTGGCTGGATTTCGGGCGAGGTGGTGCGCATCACCCCCGCCAATCCGGGCTTGAAGGTGCCACATATGGGCTGGAACGATCTGGTCATCGACCATGACAGCGCCCACCCGGTCCTGGCTGGCATCCGCACCGGCGATCATGCCTATTTCGTGCATTCC
>JBIHZO010000068.1:0-11247 GCA_044231405.1 Cypionkella sp.
CGCGGAACTGACGCTGGCAAGGTAGGGCGGATGTCCTGTTGAGGGTGGGATCGGGTGCGGTTTTGGCAGCCTCTGGCGGGGATATTTGGCAGACAGATGACTGCGGCGGGCCGGTGCGTTTCGCCTACAGCGGGAGGCCCATCGGTGAGATGACGGCTCCGCCTGCGGCCGCCGCGTCGGCGGGGTCGTGGGTGACAAGGATGACGGGCAGGCCGCGGTTGCGGGCTGCGGCAAAAACAAGGCTGCGGATCTGGTCGCGCAGGGCAAGGTCAAGGCGAGAGAACGGCTCATCCAGCAGCAGCGCCTTTGGTTCGGCCAGCAGGGTGCGCAGCAGGGCCACACGGGCGCGTTGTCCGCCTGACAGGGTGGCGGGATCGCGGTCGGCAAAGCCTTGCAGGTCCATCTGGGCCAGACCGTCCTCGATCACCGCGCGGCGCTGGGGGCGGGCGATGCGGGCGGGCAGACCGAAACCAAGGTTGCCTGCAACCGACAGGTGCGGAAACAGCACATCGTCCTGAAACAGCAGGCCAATCCTGCGCTGGGCCGTTGGCAGATGCGTCACGTCGCGGCCTTGCAGCAGGATTTGGCCACCGACGGTGAATTCGGGCACGGTTGCACCGATGACGGCGGCAAGCAGGGTGGATTTGCCGCTGCCAGATGGTCCCATCACGGTCAGAACCGTGGCGGGGGCGATATGGGCTGACACCTCGGCCAGCACTTGCCCGCGCAAGGAAACGCGCAACTGGCGCAGGTCCAGACCCATCACGCCGGCGCCCCCGCCCACATGCCGCGCCGATTGGCAAAGATCAGCCGGGGAAGGGTCAGCGCCAAGGCAAAGCCAAGCGCGGGCAGGGCCATTTGCAGCAGCCCGTAAGCTCCGATCACCCGACGATTGCCTCCCGATGAAAGTGCCACCGCCTCGGTCGTCAGGGTTTCCACCCGCCCGCCCCCGATCAGCAGACTGGGCAGGTACTGCCCGACCGAAACCGCCACGCCCACGGCCGCGGCGGTCAGCACGGCGGGCAGCAGCATCGGCAACCGCAGGGTCCAGAAGATGCGGTTGGCGCTTGCGCCCAATGCCGCCCCCGCAATGGCTTGCCTTGTGTCCCACGCGCGATAGGCGGGCGACAGTGACAAAAAGACATAGGGCAGCACGAACACCAGATGCACCGCAGCAACAGACCACAACGCACCATCCAGCCGCAGCCGCAGGGCCAGCCCTTGCAGACCGGGCAGAAAGGCGATCTGCGGCACCAGCAGCGGCAAATACAACAGCCACAACGCCCGGGTGCCGGGGGTCAGGCCGTGGCGGTGTTCGGCTTCAAGACAGGCCAGAACCAGCGCCATCGCGGCGGCTGTGGACAACAGCGCGATGGTGGTGGTGGCGGCAAGCGTGGCCATCAGGTCAGGCGCGGCCCTGGTCCAGGTCTTGAGGCCAAGGCTGTCGGGCAGGGCGTCGGGGAACTGCCACGGACCGGCCAGTGACCACAACGCAAGACCTGCCAGCCCCGCAAAAAGCAGGCCCGCCAGCAGGCCGCCCGCCACCCAGGCCCCGCCGCGCAGGGCCGCGTCCATGGCGCAGCCGCGCAGGCCGCGTCCTGCCATGGACAGAAGCACCGGTTTTGCCAGCCGTTCCGCCAGATGCCACGAAAGCAGTGCCAGGCAGACCAGCGCCAGTTGTAGCAGCGCGGCACTGGCGGCAAGGGGGCGTTGGGCCAAGCCGGGGTCGGTCATCCAATGGGTGATCTGCACCGACAGCGTCGGCGGCAGGCTGGGGCCGAGAATCATTGCCATCTCGACCGCCGTCATGGCGTAGGTCAGCACGGCATAGACCGGCAGGCGCAACTGGCGGTAAAGCGCAGGCAGCACCGTCAAGGCAAAGCCCCAGACCCGGCCATAGCCCAAGGATTGCGCCACCATCATCCGGCGCTGCGCATCGGTTTGGGGCAGGGCGGCCAACGCCATCAACAGCAGGAACGGCACTTCTTTCGCCATCAGGCCAAGGATCAACGCCAGCCCGGCCGGATCGTTGAGGATCAACAGGTCTGGTGGCGCGGTCCAACCCGTTGCCCAAGGCGAGAGCATCCGCGCGATCCAGCCCGAAGGCGCGATCAGAAACGCCAGCCCAAACGCGGCGGCGGCATGCGGCACCGCGAGCAACGGCGACAGGACATGGCGCAGCAGGCCAAAGGCGCGAGTGCCAGACAGGGCTGCGATGATCAGCAGGGTGACCAGCAACGACAACGCCGTCGAGGTCACGCCCGTTGCCACCGAAAGCCACGCAGACTGCGCCAGCCCCGGCCAAGCCCAAAGCGTCCGGACCGCCGCCAGAGAGCCACCGGCGCGCAAATCAAAAGCGGGCCAAAGCGTGCCCGCCAGCCCGGCCAGAACCGGGGCCACCAGCAACAGCAGCGTCAGGCGCGGGGCCAGTCGCAGCCACTGGCCCCGGCGTTTTGTCATGGGGCGACGCCGTAGCGTGCGATCCAGTCGTCGGCCAAGCGGGTGGCCCAGCTGCCATGCGGCTCCAGCAACATCGGGCCCAGATCGGCGGGCGACAGGGTGGCCACGCCCAGCGACAGCCCGTCAAACCGCGCTTTGTCCTCCGGACCCAGGGCGGCCATGTTCAGCACTGTCAGAAAGCCCAGAATGGCCGGGTCTTGGGCGCGGGCCTGCACCGCCGGGTCAAGCAGCAGGTCGGCCACCACCCTCGCGCCCGCCTGATGCGCGGCGTTGAACGGGATCGCCACAAAGGAGGCGTTGCCAATGGTGCCGCCTTCGAGGACGAAGGTGCGCACGGTGTCGGGCAGGGTCCCTGCCGCGATCTCGGCGCTGGCACGGCCGGGATTGAACGCAAAGGCAATGTCAGTTTCACCGTCGGCCAGAAGCTGGCCCAAGGCAGGCTCATTGGCCGGGAAGGCGGCCGCCTTGCGCCACAGGGAGGGATGGATATCATCGAGCAGCGACCAAAGTGGGGCGGTGATGCCCCCATAGGTCGTCTCGTCCACCGGCAATTGCAGCAGGGCCGGGTCAGCCGTGACACCGTAAAGCGCCTGTTTCAGGAAGGTGGAGCCCAGATAATCGGGCGGCTGTGGATAGGTGAAGCGGCCGGGATTGGCCTTGACCCAAGCCGCAAGCCCGGCCAGCGATTTCGGCGGCATCGGAAGGCGGGCAGAATCATATTCAAACACCAGTTGCGCCAGTGCCCAAGGCGATTCGTAGCCCTCGGTCGGCAGGGTGAAATCGGTGACAACGGCAGGCTTGCCGCCGACATCGACCAAGGGCCAATTCGGCAACCCATCGGCAAAAGGACCATGCAGCAGCCCCGCCGCCTTCAATGCGGCGAAATTCGCGCCGTTGATCCAGATCAGATCGACCGCGCCGCCCGACGTCTGGCCTGCGTCCTTTTCGGCCAGCACCCGCGCCACCGCGTCGGCGGTGTCGGCCAGCTTCACATGCTCGATTGTCACGCCGTGGCGCGCGAAGGCTTCGGCCCCGACCCAGGCAATGAAGTCATTGATCTTGGTGTCGCCGCCCCAAGCATGCCAATAGACAGTCTGGCCTTTGGCCGCAGCCAGCACTGACGCCCAATCGGCGGCGCGTGCAGCGCCCCCAAAGAATGTCATCGCCAGGCCCAACCCGGACATCTTGCCAAAATCGCGTCTGTTCATACCTGTTCCCGATCCCACGGCCCCTTGCGACCTTGATGCAGGGATAGGGGGCATCCCCTGCGCCATGCAACCAAAACACCCGCGTTATGACAGGAATGTGAGACGCAGGCGGTAGACGGCGCGTCTGCCATCGGGCAGGTCTTGAGAAAAAGGGGCGGCAATGCTGGACGGTGTGATGCGCAGGGTGATTGATCCGACCGTGAACCGGCTGGGCCGCAGATTGGCCGCGCGCGGGGCCTCGGCTGATGGCATCACATTGGTGGGGTTGGCTTTGGGCCTGCTGTCGGCGGGGCTGATTGCGGGTGGGGCGGCGACGGGCCTGGCCTTGATGCCCTTGCTGGCGGGGCGGTTGGCTGATGGCCTGGATGGCGCGGTCGCGCGGGCCAGCCAAAAGACTGATTTTGGCGGTTTTCTGGACATCGCCTGCGATTTTCTTTTTTACGGCGCAATCCCTTTGGCCTTTGTGCTGCGCGATCCTGATGCCAACGCCGTGGCCGGAGCCTTCCTTTTGTGCTGCTTTTACGTCAATGGCGCGACCTTTCTGGCCTATGCGATCATGGCGGCCAAACGGGGGATGGAAACGGATGGGCGTGGCGAGAAGTCGCTGTACTTCACCGCAGGTCTTCTGGAAGGCACGGAAACCATTGCGTTTTTCGTGATGATTTGTGTTTGGCCCGCAGGCTTTGCTCCCTTGGCTTGGGGATTTGGCGCGCTATGTCTAGTCACTGCCGCGGCAAGAATTCTGCTGGCGCGGCGGGTGTTTGCCAGCGCCGGACCACAGGCGTGAAAATAAAGGCGCGCCCTTGCAGCCCCCGGCGCGCGCCACTAAGACTCTGGCAAGTATCGACGGATAAACCGACAGCGGACAACAGGCAGGTAAACCATGCGCGATCCTATTGACCATTACATGAATACCCTTGTGCCGATGGTGGTCGAACAGACCAGCCGGGGCGAACGCGCTTATGACATTTTCTCGCGCATGCTCAAAGAGCGGATCATCTTTCTGGCAGGCCCGGTGCATGACGGCATGTCCAGCCTGATCTGCGCGCAGCTTTTGTTCCTTGAGGCGGAAAATCCGTCGAAAGAAATCGCGATGTATATCAACTCGCCGGGGGGCGTGGTGACGTCTGGCCTGTCGATCTATGACACCATGCAATACATCCGCCCCAAGGTTTCGACATTGGTGATCGGGCAGGCGGCCTCGATGGGGTCGCTTTTGCTGCAGGCGGGCGAAAAGGGCATGCGGTTCTCGCTGCCCAACAGCCGCGTCATGGTGCACCAGCCCTCGGGCGGTTATCAGGGGCAGGCGACGGACATCATGATCCACGCGCGTGAAACCGAAAAGCTGAAGCGCCGGTTGAACGAGATTTACGTGAAGCACACCGGCAACAGCTATGAGGCGGTGGAAGCGGCGCTGGAGCGTGACAATTTCATGTCCGCCGAGGATGCCAAATCCTGGGGCCTGATTGATGAAATCCTCGAAAGCCGTGGCAAAGCGGACGAAGTGAAGTAAGCCATTGGCCCCCGGCGCGGCGTGATCCCGTGCCGGGGGCGTTTTCAGATTGTGGAGGCGCGGGCCTTGGCCTAGACTTCCCAAAAGCGCCCCCACGGGCGGAGGGCAGAGGATACCCATGGCGAACAACTCCGGCAGCGACAGCAAGAACACGCTCTATTGCTCCTTCTGTGGCAAAAGCCAGCATGAGGTGCGCAAGCTGATCGCGGGGCCGACCGTGTTCATCTGTGATGAATGTGTCGAGCTTTGCATGGACATCATCCGTGAAGAAACCAAGACCACGGGGCTGAAGGCCACCGATGGCGTGCCAACACCGCGCGACATCTGCAAGGTTTTGGACGATTATGTCATCGGGCAGATCCACGCCAAGCGCGTGCTGTCCGTGGCGGTCCACAATCACTACAAGCGCCTGAATCACGCCAGCAAGACCGACATCGAACTGTCGAAGTCGAACATCCTGCTGATCGGCCCCACCGGTTGCGGCAAGACCTTGCTGGCGCAAACGCTGGCGCGCATTCTGGATGTGCCCTTCACCATGGCCGATGCGACCACTTTGACCGAAGCCGGTTATGTGGGCGAAGATGTGGAAAACATCATCCTGAAACTGTTGCAGGCATCTGAATACAACGTCGAACGTGCGCAGCGCGGCATCGTCTATATCGACGAGGTCGACAAGATCACCCGCAAATCCGACAACCCGTCCATCACCCGCGACGTGTCGGGCGAGGGCGTGCAGCAGGCGCTGTTGAAGATCATGGAAGGCACTGTGGCAAGTGTGCCGCCGCAGGGCGGACGCAAGCATCCGCAGCAGGAATTCCTGCAAGTGGACACCACGAACATCCTGTTCATCTGCGGTGGCGCTTTTGCCGGGCTGGAGAAGATCATCGCGCAGCGTGGCAAGGGGTCGGCCATCGGCTTTGGGGCCGCTGTCAAAGGCCCCGAAGATCGCGGCGCGGGCGAGTTGTTCAAGGAGCTGGAGCCCGAGGATCTGCTGAAGTTCGGTCTGATCCCTGAATTCGTCGGCCGTCTGCCGGTGATCGCCACCCTGACCGACCTTGACGAAGACGCGCTCGTGACGATTCTGACCGAGCCGAAGAACGCTTTGGTCAAGCAGTACCAACGGCTGTTCGAGATCGAGGGCACCAAGCTGACCTTCACCACAGACGCGCTGACGGCCATCGCCAAGCGCGCCATCAAGCGCAAAACCGGCGCGCGGGGCCTGCGGTCGATCATGGAAGACATCTTGCTGAACACCATGTTCGAACTGCCCGGCATGAACGACGTCGAAGAGGTGGTGGTCAACGAAGAGGCCGTCAACAATGGTGCGGCCCCCTTGCTGGTGCACACCGAAGTGAAAAAGAAAGAAGCCGCGACCGCAGGTTAAGACGTGGTTCAGGTGTGGAGACGGCGGGCTTTGGCCCGCCTTTTTCATGGCGGCCCATGAATCCAAGGCGGTTCTTTGCGTGGCCTTCGTCTGCCCCCTAGACCTTGCCGCGCCAATCGGACATATCAGGACAAACGTTGTTCGGAGGCCTGCATGTACTTCCTCAAAAGACTTCTGACCTGGTGGAACAGCCAAACTGTTGGCACCCAGATCTTCACTTGGCGCAAAGGCCAGAGGGTTGGCGAGGATGCGCAGGGCAACATCTATTACCAGACCGCAGACACCAAGCGCCGCTGGGTGATCTACAACGGCGAATCCGAAGCCTCGCGCGTGTCGCCTGATTGGCACGGCTGGCTGCATTTCACCTGGAATGAACCGCCGACAAAAGCCCCGCTGGTTCACAAGTCTTGGGAAAAACCGCATGTGGAAAATCTGACCGGATCAGCGGCCGCCTATGCCCCCCCCGGTTCGATCCGCAGCGCGGCCCCGGCGGTGCGGCGCGATTATGAGGCGTGGCAGCCCGAATAATGGCCGAAAATCGTGCAGAGGTTTTGGCCGGAGCCGCCGTTTTGGCGACGGCAGTGGCATTTTTGGTCTATGCGATGGGTGGCGGCAGCCTGACCGGATCTGCCGGCAGTTACCCGCTGACAGCGTCTTTCCGGTCGGTTGAGGGCATCAAGGCCGGCACCGATGTGCGGCTGGCCGGGGTGAAGGTGGGAAGCATCACGTCGCTGACGCTGAACCCAGAGACGTTCTTTGCCGATGCCACCATTGAAATGGACGCGGGCGTCCTGTTGCCCGACGACTCCGCGATTCTGATCTCGTCCGAGGGCTTGCTGGGCGGAAATTTTGTCGAAGTGATGCCGGGCGGGTCGCCGGACAATCTGGCCCCGGGGGCCGAGATTGAAGACACCCAGGGCTCTGTCAGCCTGATCTCCTTGTTGATGAAGTTTGTCTCGTCCAGCAGCGATTCGGGTGATGCGCCATGAGACGGCTGGCTTTGGCTCTGGCTGTTCTGGCGGCGCCTGCCTGGTCGCAAGACATGGCCACCGCCCCCGGCGCGCGGTTGCGCATCCTGGACAAACTGACCGGCGCTGTGCAAGATGTGACGCTGGCCAATGACCAATCGACGACGATCGGTCGGGTGACTGTGCTGGTCAATGAATGCCGTTATCCCGCCGACAAACAAACCGCAGAGGCCGAGGTGCATCTGACGGTGATTGATGCGTCGGCCAAGGATCCGGTGTTCAACGGCTGGATGGTGGCATCAAGCCCTGCGCTGTCGGCGCTGGATCATCCGCGCTATGACGTCTGGGTGCTGCGCTGCGATGTGGGTGAGTTGGCGCTGCCAGAGGCCCCGGCCGAGGAGCCTGTGCCCGAGGAAACCCCGCCCACGGATGGCTGATAGCCGGGTGGATCGAAGGTTGCGCTTTGGGTCAAGGCCGTGGCCAAACGGCGTTGATAATCCCCCCGGGTGATTTCCACCGCGCCCAGTGACGCCAGGTGTGGCGTCATGAACTGCGTGTCAAACAGGGTAAAGCCGCCCGCCCGCAACCGATGCATCAGATAGGCCAGCGCGATTTTGGAGGCGTTGGTGCGGCGCGAGAACATGCTTTCGCCGAAAAACGCCGCCCCCAGAGTCACTCCGTAGACCCCGCCGATCAGGTCATCGCCTGACCAAACTTCCAGACTATGTGCATAGCCCAGATGGTGCAGCGCCAGATAAAGCGCATTGATCTCGGCGTTGATCCAGGTTTCGGGTCGGTCAGCGCAACCTGCCAGAACGCCCGCGAAATCGGAATCTGTTCGGACAGTGAAGGTCTGCTGCCGGATATGGGCGGCAAGACTGCGTGAAATGTGGAAATTGTCCAAAGGAAAGATGCCACGGCGGCGCGGGTCGACCCAGTGAATTTCCGCATCATCACGGCCCTCGGCCATCGGGAAAACCCCCATGGCATAGCCGCGCAGCAAGATTTCCGGGGTGATCTGAGCCATGTTGAAAAGGGGCGCCCGAAGGCGCCCGCTTTATCCTCCGAACTGCGTGGCCAGCCATTTTTCCAGCCAGTGAATGTTGTATTCACCGTTCTGGATATCAGGCTCGTTCAGCAACATTTCAAACAGCGGCACCGAAGTGTCGACGCCGTCGATGATCAATTCACCCAAGGCACGGCGCAGGCGGGCCAAAGCCTCGGGCCGGTCACGGCCATGCACGATCAGCTTGCCGATCAGGCTGTCGTAATAGGGGGGAATCGAATAACCGGAATAGAGCGCCGAATCCATCCGAACACCATAACCACCCGGCGCGTGAAACATCCGCACCTTGCCGGGGCAGGGCGAGAAATTCGGCAGCTTTTCCGCGTTGATCCGCACCTCGATGCAGTGGCCGTTGATTTCCAGTTCGTCCTGCACGAAGGACATATCCAGCCCGGCGGCAACGCGAATTTGCTCGCGCACAAGATCAACGCCGAAGATGCCTTCGGTGACAGGGTGTTCGACCTGCAGGCGGGTGTTCATCTCGATGAAGAAGAACTCGCCGTCTTCGTACAGGAATTCGATCGTGCCCGCGCCGATGTAATTGATATTGGCGACGGCATCTGCACAGACCTTGCCGATGCGCGCGCGCATGGCCGGGGTGATGCAGGGGCCGGGGGCCTCTTCAAACACTTTCTGGTGGCGGCGTTGCAGGCTGCAATCACGTTCGCCCAGATGCACCGCATTGCCCTTGCCATCACCAAAGACCTGAATCTCGATGTGGCGCGGTTTCTGCAAGTATTTCTCGATATAGACTTCGTCATTGCCGAAGGCGGCCTTGGATTCCGCCCGCGCGGTGCGGAAGGCGATTTCCAGCTCTTCGGCATTCTTGGCCACTTTCATGCCACGACCGCCACCACCGGCGGTGGCCTTGATGATCACCGGAAAGCCGATGCCAGCCGCCACGCCAATCGCGGTTTCGAAATCGGGCACGCCGCCGTCAGACCCCGGAACGACCGGAATGCCCAGATCTTTGGCGGTGATCTTGGCGGTGATCTTGTCGCCCATGATGCGGATGTGTTCCGCCTTGGGGCCGATAAAGGTGATGCCGTGGTCTTCCAGAGCCTGCGCGAAGGCGGCGTTTTCGGACAGGAAGCCATAGCCAGGATGCACCGCCTGGGCGCCGGTGATCTCGCAAGCCGAAATGATCGCGGCCTTGGACAGATAGCTGTCCGCACTGGGGGCGGGGCCAATGCAGACGGATTCGTCGGCCATGCGCACATGCATCGCGTCGGCGTCCGCCGTGGAATGGACGGCCACCGATTTGATGCCCATCTCGCGGCAGGCGCGGATCACGCGGAGGGCGATCTCGCCCCGGTTGGCGATCAGGATTTTTTCAAACATGCGTCACTCTATGATCATCAAGGGCGCGCCGTATTCAACGGAGTTGCCATCGGCCACAAGGATGCGCTTGACGGTGCCCGCGCGCTGCGCGGCGATGTGGTTCATGGTTTTCATCGCTTCGATGATCATCACCGTCTGCCCTTCGGCCACGACAGAACCCACAGCGACAAACGGCGTCGCGCCCGGTTCGGCGGACATGTAGCAGGTGCCAACCATGGGCGAGGTCAAAGCACCCGGATGCTGTGCCGGATCTTCGGGAGCTCCCGGCGCGGCGGCAGGTGCTGCAGCCGCGGCCACAGGCGCGTAATGCACTTGCGCAGGCGCACTGGCGGTCATCTGCACGATGTTGGATTGCTTGACCACGCGCACTTCAAGGCTGTCATCCTCGCCGTATTCGCGTTTGACCGACAGTTCGGTCAGGTCATTCTTGTTCAAAAGCTCTGCAAGAGCCGAGATAAACGCAACGTCTGCGTCGGGGGAATGTTTGCTCATGCCGTCCTCTGATTGGCGTCTTTGCTTTTCGGCGGATGGGCCAGAACCCGCCTTTGGTCGATTACATATACAGAAGGCGGCTGTCAGAAAAAAGGCCCAAGATCGGATGCGGCTTTTCCGACATGAAATATGAGGTCAAAAAAACTGATACGGGTTAAAATTTACCGTTTGATAAAAAAAATGACCTGTGGCAGCCTGAAGAAAATCAGCCAATGGAGGGTGCCCCTTGTCCAACAGCCCGATGACGCCCGGAGTGGTGGCCCAACGCCTAAAGCCCGCGGCTTATGTTGAGAACTTTACCGATGTGCAGGCCCGGCTGGACCGGCACGAGGCGCGGGTGGCGGCGGATCGCTGTTACTTCTGCCATGACGCGCCCTGCATGACGGCCTGTCCAACCTCGATCGACATTCCGTTGTTCATCCGGCAAATCGCGACAGGCACGCCAGAGGCGGCGGCCAAGACCATCTTTGCGCAAAACATCATGGGCGGCATGTGCGCCCGCGTTTGTCCGACCGAACAGCTGTGCGAAGAGGTCTGCGTGCGTGAAGTGGCCGAGGGCAAGCCGGTGGAAATCGGGCGGTTGCAGCGCTTTGCCACCGATAGCTTGATGGACAAGGGGGTGCATCCGTTCACCCGTGCGGCTGCGACGGGCAAACGAGTCGCCGTTGTCGGGGCGGGTCCGGCGGGTCTGGCCTGCGCGCACAGATTGGCGCTGCACGGGCATGAGGTGGTGGTGTTTGAACGCCGCGCCAAGCCGGGCGGCCTGAATGAATACGGCATTGCGACCTACAAGACGCCCGAAGATTTCGCGGCGC
>JBIHZO010000069.1:0-11244 GCA_044231405.1 Cypionkella sp.
CCAACCCGTAGACCGTGTCATTGGCCATCCGCACCGCGTCATCAATGCTGTCATAGGGCAGGATTGCCAGCACAGGGCCAAAGATTTCCTCTTTGGAAATCACCATCTCGTTGGTCACATCGCCAAAGATCGTCGGCTGCACGAACCAACCCCGGTTCAGACCCGCCGGGCGACCCAAACCGCCTGCAACCAAGGTCGCCCCTTCGTCAATGCCGACCTGAATAAGGCGCTGCACCTTGTCGTATTGGGTCTTGGAAATCAGCGGCCCCATCGTGGTGCCTTCGGCAAGCGGATCGCCGGGGACGATTTCTTCGGCGGTGGCGCGCGCAATCGCCAAAGCCTCGGCCTGCTGCGAGCGATGCACGAACATACGCGTCGGCGCATCACATGACTGCCCGGTGTTGGACATGATGGCATTGACGCCCGATTGCACCGCTGCGGCCAGATCGGCGCTTTGCAGGATGATGTTGGCCGACTTGCCACCCAGCTCTTGCGCCACCCGCTTGACCGTGGGCGCTGCAGCCGTGGCAATCAGAATGCCTGCCCGCGTCGATCCGGTAAAGGACACCATATCCACTTCCGGGTGCGAGGTGATGCGGGTGCCGACCCCGGGACCGTCGCCGTTCACCAAGTTGAACACTCCCGGCGGAACCCCGGCTTCATGGCAGACTTCGGCAAACAGCACGCCGGACAAGGGCGCAATCTCTGAAGGTTTCAGCACCATGGTACAGCCCGCGATCAATGCAGGCGCAACCTTGCAGACAATCTGGTTCATCGGCCAGTTCCATGGCGTGATCAGCGCACAAACCCCGATGCCTTCATGGACGATCCGGGTGGTGCCGCGCGAATATTCCCAAGCCATTTCCTCGGCGGCCTTGATGGTGGCCTCGAGATGCACCTGACCCGCCCAAGCCTGCGCGCCGCGCGCCCATTCAATAGGCGCGCCCATTTCGGTGCACATCGCCTGCGCGAAATCTTCATAGCGCGAATTGTAGACCTCAAGGATCCGCTTCACGAGGTCGATGCGCTTTTGAACCGGCCAGACTGTATAGGCGTCGAAGGCCGCACGGGCTGCCAGAATGGCGCGGTCGGCATCGGCGTCATTGCCGATGGCCACCTGCGCCACGATCTCTTCGGTCGCCGGGTTTTCCACCCCCAGACGGGTGGCCGAAATCGGCTCGACCCAAGCGCCGTCGATGTAGAACTTGGTCATATTGGCAGAGATCATGGCAGCCTCACTTGAAGTGGATGTTGTATTTCGCCCGGATCAACGCGTCGATCTGCGGATCAATCACATTGCCGGCCTTGGCGAGGATACTATTCTTGCGCGCGATGGCCCGGTCAAGCAGCAACGGCTTGCCAGCCTCATTCCATTCCTTGGGAGACATCCGATTGGCGACCGCCGGGTAGATATATTCGGTTTGCATCAGCTTCAGCGTCTGATCCGACCCAAGGTAATGCCCGGCACCTCCCAGACAGACCTCTTTCATCGCCTCAATGGAGGTGCTGTCCGGCGTCACATCAATGCCGCGCACCAGGCGCATGGCTTGGCCCAACAGATCGTCACCCAGCACCAGACTTTCCATGCAGAACCCCAGCAGGCTGGCATGCATGCCCACCGCCTCGTAGCACAGGTTCAACCCGGCCAAACCGGCCAGCGAGTTGGTGATCCCCTGCTCCCATCCGGCCTGCATATCGGGCAATTTGCTGTCGGAAATCCCCGAAGCGGCCCCGCCCGGCAGATCATAGAATCGGTGCATTTGCGCGCAGCCCGCGGTCAGCAAGGCCTGTTCCGCCGACCCGCCCGACATCGCCCCGGTGCGCAGATCGGACACGAAAGGCCAGGTGCCAAAGATGCAAGGCGCACCCGGCTTGATCGCATTGGCGTAAACCACCCCCGCCAGACATTCCGCCACTGCCTGCACAATGGTCAGTGCGATCGGTGCCGGAGCCGTGGCCCCGGCCTGACCTGCAGAGAGCAGCAGCATCGGCATGCCGCGCCGGATGCAATCCTCCATCGTGATGCAGGATTCCTCGGCGAATTTCATCGGCGGAACGACGAAGCAGTTGGAATTGCTGACGAAAGGCCGCTCCAACCATTTCTCTTCACCGCCCGCGACCGTGTAGATCATGTCAAAACAATCTGCGACATGGGACGGATCGCTGAAACTGGTGCCGACATGCTTGGTGGTGCCCGCAAGGCAACCATAAAGCGTGTTCAAGTCCATATCCTTGTTGTCCACCACATCACGGCAGACCATGGTGCGTTGATAGAAATGGATGTTGTCCAGATTGTTCACCAGACGCGCGGCGTCATACAAATCCTGCGCGGTGGATTCGCGATAATCCAAAGTGATCGGATCGACGATATGCACCGCCGCCCCTGCCGTGCCAAAATGCACACGCGATCCGGACAGATGCATATCCTGCTTGGGATCGCGCGCATGCAAAGTGATGTTGCGTGCGGCGATCGCCAACATGTCCTCGACCAAGGCGCGCGGGAACCGAAGACGGCCGTCGTCGCCCAGAATCGCCCCGGCTTCAGTCATGATCTTGACACCAGACGGCGGCGCTTGGCTGAGCCCGATCTGCTCCAGGGCCTGCAAGGCAGATTCGTGGATCTGCGCCACACCGGCCTCGGTCAGGGGTTTGTATTGCCCACCGGACATTCCGGCCCGCACTGGCTTCACATCATCCGCCAGCGGTGCGGCCCGCATCGCCACACGTGCCTGCCGCCCGCCAGAACGCGCCCGTACGGGTTCGCAAGTTTCGCCCAAATCGCTCATCTCATGGCCTTTCACATTGGCTCAAATATCACGGGTCAGCCGTTGATTCTGTCATTGGTGCAAGAAACCAACGGCTTGGGGGCAGCGCCCCGACGGCTGATCAAGCGCGCACCCGTTCGGATTTCGGATCATACATCGCCACAAGGCTGGCGACGGCCGCATGCCGCACCCCGGCCACTTCGATCTCATACGTCGAACCCAGGACCTCGGCCTCGGACTGCCCCACGCAAGGCACGTAGCCCAAGCCAATCGCCCCGCCCAAAGCATGGCCATAGTTGCCAGAGGTCACCGGCCCCACGATCATGCCATCACGCACCACCGCCTCATTGTGAAATAGCAGCGGCTCGGGGTTTTTCAGCCGGAACTGCACCAAGCGCCGCGAAAGCCCCGCCTCTGACTTGCGCAGCACAGCGTCGCGCCCGACATAATCGGCCTTCTTGCGGCTGGCCGTGAAGCCCAGACCCGCCTCCAGCACATGATCCTCGTCGGTGATATCATGGCCCCAATGGCGATAGGCCTTCTCGATCCGGCACGAATCCAGCGCGTGCAGACCGCAAAGCTTCAGCCCCATATCCGCGCCTGCAGCCTCCAGCGCCTCAAACACATGCGCGGTCTGGTCGGAGCTGGCATACAGTTCCCAGCCCAATTCGCCCACATAAGTGACCCTGTGCGCCCGCGCCAATCCCATGCCAATCTCAATTTCGCGTGCCGTACCAAAGGGATGCACGGCATTGCTGAAATCGGCAGGACTGACCGCAGCCATCAGATCACGCGCCTTTGGCCCCATCACGCACAGCACCGATTCCGCCGCCGTCATATCGGTGATCACGGCAAAGGCGTCGCCGACATGCGCGTGCAGCCACGCCAGATTGCGCTGCAAAGTCGCCCCCGGCACCACCAGCAGATAGGCGGTTTCCGACAGCCTTGTGACCGTCAAATCCGCCTCAATCCCACCGCGCGGGTTCAGCATCATGGTGTAGACAATCTTGCCTGCCGCCACATCCATTTCCGCCGAGCAAAGCCGGTTCAGAAACGCACAGGCATCGCGCCCTTCCACCCGGATTTTCCCGAATGAGGTCATGTCGAACAGCCCGACGCCCTGCCGCACCGCCATATGTTCGGCGCGCTGGTTCTCAAACCAATTCTGCCGTTTCCAGCTGTACTGATACTCCCGCTCCTGCCCCGGATTGGCAAACCAGTTCGCCCGCTCCCAACCCGCAACCTCACCAAACACTGCGCCGCGCGCCTGCAGATGGTTGTGCAATGGCGTGCGCCGCACCCCGCGGCTGGTTTCCATCTGCCGATAGGGGAAGTGATCGGCGTAAAGCAGGCCCAAAGTCTCGGACACGCGCTCTTTCAGGTATTTGCGATTGCGCTGGAACGGCTGTGCGCGGCGGATATCCACCTCCCACAGATCAAACGGCGCTTCGCCCTCGATGATCCAATGCGCCAGCGCCATGCCCGCGCCACCAGACCCCGCGATGCCGACCGAGTTATACCCTGCGGCGACCCAATAGCCGCCCAGTTCCGGAGCTTCGCCCAGATAATAGCGGTCGTCCGGCGTGAAGGATTCCGGGCCGTTGAAAAACGTGTGGATCCCCGCCGTCTGGAACAGCGGCAAGCGGTTCATCGCGTGTTCCAGGATCGGTTGGAAATGGTCCCAATCCTCGGGCAGCGTGTCGAACATGAAATCCTCACGGATGCCGTTCATGCCCCAAGGTTTCGCCTTGGGTTCAAACGCCCCGATCATCATCTTGCCCGCGTCGGATTTGTAATAGGCGCATTCATCCGGCACACGCAGCACCGGCAAATGGCCAAGGCCCGCGATCGGTTCGGTGATCAGATAGAAATGCTCGCAGGCGTGCAGCGGCAGCGTCACGCCGGAAGCCTCGGCCAGATCGCGCCCCCACATGCCGCCGCAGTTCACCACCACATCGGTGGCGATGTGCCCTGGTTCGCCAGCGGCGTCGACATAGTCCACCCCCGTCACCCGGCCATTGGCCTTGGTGACGCCCACAACCTTGGTGTGCTCGAAGATCTGCGCGCCCCGCATCCGCGCGCCTTTGGCCAGCGCCATGGCGATGTTGGCCGGATCGCACTGCCCGTCCAGCGGCAGATGCACAGCACCCACCACATCGCCAATCTCCAGATGCGGATACATCGCCTTGGCTTCCAAGGGGCTGATTTCCTGCACATCGACATCAAAAATCCGCGCCACCGTGGCCTGACGCAGCAACTCTTCATGACGATGTGCCGTCAGCGCAACCGAGATGCTGCCAACTTGACGCATTCCGGTTTCAACCCCGGTTTCAGCCGCCAGCTTCACGTACAGATCGGCCGAATACTTCGCCAGCCGCGTCATATTGGCCGACCCGCGCAACTGCCCGATCAGCCCTGCCGCATGCCATGTGGTGCCAGAGGTCAGCTGTTTGCGCTCCAGCAACACAACATCCGTCCAGCCCATCTTGGCCAGATGGTAGGCCACCGAACAGCCCGACACCCCGCCGCCAATCACCACCGCCCGCGCTTTGCTTGGAACCTGAGCCATCACTTCGCCTTCATCTTGGTAAAAATATCCCGGGGTCCGGGGCAGCGCCCCGGCGGCTGGTCATGCGCGGATGCGCTCGTTCTTTGCATCCCACAGCGGCGCATCTTCCTGCACCACCGCCGGATAACGGGTGCCGAAAATCTCGACCTCCACCGTCTGCCCCGGCTGGTTCAGATCGGCGCGCAGCATGCCAAGCCCGATGCAGGCCCCGACGCGGTGGCCGTAGTAGCCCGAGGTCACCTCGCCCACCACCTGATCGCCCGACCAGATCGTCGCCATATAGGGCGGGTCCTGCTCGCCCGCGTCGATCACCAGCGTGCAGAAGCGTTTCGCAACGCCGGCCTGCTTTTGCGCCGCCAGCGCCGCCTTGCCGCGGAACCCGGGCTTGGCCCAATCGACAAACCGCTCCAGCCCGCCTTGCAGCACGGTGTAATCGGTGGACAGATCGCCCTTCCAAGCGCGATAGCCCTTTTCCACCCGCAACGAGTTCAGCGCAAACATCCCGAACGGGCGCAGGCCATGCGGTTGCCCCGCCGCCATCACCGCATCCCAGACCCGGGCGGTATCGGCCACGCGCGAATGGATTTCCCAACCCAATTCGCCCGCAAACGAAACCCGCATCAGGAAAACCTCGACGCCGCCGACCTGCGCTGTCTGGAAGGTCAGCCAGCCCTTGGCCAGATCGGCATCCGACACGGCGGCCAGAATATCCCGCGATTTCGGGCCGGTCAGGATATGGGTGGACCAATCGGTGGTGTGATCGCTCAGCGTCAAGCCCGCGTCCAGATGGTTCACCAGCCAGTCGCGGTCATGCACCTGCGCCGTGGCTGCGGTGATCAGCAACAGTTCATCCAAGCCCAGCCGCGCCACAGACATTTCTGTCACGATCCGGCCCGCCTCATCGGCGAAATAGGCCAGACCCAGCCGCCCGACATTCGGCACCTTGCCGGTGATCTGCCGCGCCAACCAGTCGGCGGCCCCCGGTCCCTTGATCACAAAGCGTGAAAAGCCGGGCAGGTCCAGCAGGCCAGCGGCGTCGCGCACAGCCAGACATTCCTCGCGGACCGCACCAAACCATGCGCCTTCGCGCGCCCATGTCTGCTGCGCGGCCTCGGAGGTGTCGTCGCCGGGGCGGGCGTACCAAACTGCGCGCTCCCAGCCGTTGTAGGCCCCGTATTGCGCGCCAAGCGCTTTGGTGCGGTCATGTACCGCCGACAGTTTCTTGTCGCGCCCCTCGGGCCAGGTGTGATGCGGGAAATGGATGGCGTATTCGTGGCCGTAAACCTCCATGCCCTTTTTCACGCAGTAGTCCTGATCCTCAAACCCGGTAAAGCGGCGCGGATCGCAGGACCACATGTCCCATTCGGTCGCCCCTTGGGTGATCCATTCGGCCAGCACCTTGCCCGCACCGCCGGCCTGACAGATGCCAAAGGTGAAGACGCAAGCCTCGAACGCGTTGGGAACGCCGGGCATCGGGCCAATCAAAGGGTTGCCGTCGGGGGTGTAGGGGATGGGGCCGTTGATCACTTTCGACAGGCCCGCCTTGGCCAACAAGGGCACCCGCTCCATCGCGTCGTTGATATGCCATTCCAACCGCTCCAGATCGTCGGGGAACAGCTGGAAGCTGAAATCTTCCGGGAAGGGGTCGTCGGGTGTGGCCCAATGCGCGCGGCAATTGCCTTCGTAAGGGCCAAGGTTGAAGCCGTGCTTTTCCTGACGCAGATAGTAGCTGCTGTCGACATCGCGCAGCAGCGGCAGCTTTTTGCCAGTGTCTGCCGTCCACTTTTCCAACTCGGGGACAGTGTCAAACAGCATGTACTGGTGGCTCATGACCATCATTGGCACTTCACGACCAAACCAGCGGCCCACTTGCTGCGCATAGTAGCCCGCCGCGTTGACGACGATGTCGCAGGTTATGTCGCCCTTGTGGGTCTGCACAACCCACTGCTCGCCTTCACGCCGCACACCCGTCGCCGGGCAAAAACGTTCAATTCGCGCGCCCATCTGCCGGGCCCCCTTGGCCAGCGCCTGCGTCAACTGCGCCGGGTCAATGTCGCCATCGTAGGGGTCATACAATGCGCCGACCAGATCATGGGTTTCAAGGAAGGGGTAGACCGACTTGATCTCATCCGGGGTCAGGATTTTCAGATCCATGCCCTGATAGCGGCCCATCCCGACAACCCGCTGGAATTCCTGCAAGCGTTCCTTGGTATGGGCAAGACGAACGGATCCGGTGACGTGGTAGTTCATCGGGTAATCGACGGCCTCACCCAGGCCGCGATAGAGTTCCGCCGAATACCTTTGCATGTTCATGATCGACCAGGACGATGAGAAGGTCGGCACGTTGCCAGCCGCGTGCCAGGTCGATCCGGCGGTCAGCTCATTCTTCTCCAGCAGAACGCAATCGGTCCAGCCCGCTTTGCACAGATGATAAAGGCTTGATGCACCGACGGCGCCACCACCGATGATGACCACTCGCGCATGGGTTGGGAAATCAGACATGTTCGCTCCGGTATTTGATTGCCCTTTATCAGACGGCGTCAAAAGGGTTTCAATTGGGCCTGACCCTTGCTATTGATCGATCAAAGCGATCAGTCACAACACTGGCACCGGGCAAACACATGCAAATCGAACTTCTCGACACCTTTCTGGACCTTGTGGAAACCCGCAGCTTTCACCGCACGGCAGAGCGGCTGTCGGTCACACAGTCCACTGTATCGGCCCGGGTGCAGGCGCTGGAGGCCGCGGTGGGGGCACGGTTGTTTTCGCGGTCACGCGCGGGCACCGATCTGACCACAGAAGGGTTGCGTTTTGAAACCCATGCGCGCCTTTTGCGTCGCGACTGGAATGAGGCGCGGCGCGCGGTGGCACCTTCAGGGGATTCGGCGCTGACCATGAGGTTGGGCATCCAGAATGATCTGGCCGACGCCCATATCGGGGAACTGATCGCCGATTTCCGCCGCATTTTCCCGCAGATGGCCTTTTACATCGAACCGGATTATTCGGCGCAGATGTGTCAGGATCTTGTCTCGGGCGCGCAGGATTTCGCGGTGATGTTCAGCCCGAAACCGCATCCCGATCTGCATTTCGTCACGCTGGGGGACCTGCCCTACCGGCTGATCAGTTCGGACGCCACAGTGCGGTCCGAAATCAAACTGGGAAATTATATATCGGGACATTTCTCACCGGCGTTTGAGCAATCGCACCGCACGGCACTGCCCGAATTGATCGGCGCGCCATTGTCTGTCGGACAAAGTTCAACGATTTCGTCGCTGTTGAACGCCATGGGCGGAACTGGTTTCGTGATGGCCGAAAAGGCCGCAGATATGGTGGCCAGCGGGCGCTTTGCCTATGTCAAAGACGTCAGCCCGATTGAGCAACCGGTTTTTGCCGTCATGCATCTGCGCCAGCGGGTGTCAAAGGCGCATCGCAAACTGACACGTGTCTTGTACCGCCGCTTTGCCCGCGCGGACACCGCAAGAGCCTGAGTTGAACGGGGCGCGCGGCTTTGGCCCCATTGATGGGCCGCAGTCGCGGCTGAAGTATCTGCGCGACGGACAGTGCGCTTGCGCGAAGGTTTTGCCTCTGGCTGGTCGGAACCCTGGCATTCCGACTTGGATATTCAGGGACAGATGAATGGGTCAGACCATGGTTTGCACGCGGTAGCCGGGGGCGTGGGTCAGGCGGACGAAGGTGATCGGGGCGTCGGGGCTCCATGTGGTGCGTTCCGTGATGAACAGGGCGGCGGTGACGGGCACGCCCATCACTTCGGCCTCACGCAGGCTGGGGTTTGCAGCGGAAAAGGCAATGTCGCCCATGGCATAGGCAATATGCGTCACCAGCCATTCATTGGCGCTTTGCTGTGCAAAATCCGGCAAGGGCTTGGGCAGAACGGCGGGGTTCAGCCAACGGGTTTCGAACACAAAGGGCTGGCTGTCGGCCATATGCAGAGTTTCAAGATAGATTAGCCGTGCCGTCGGACCCAGGCCGAGACGCGAGGCCACGGGCACCGGCGGCGCGGTTTCCAACTGCTGCAGCAGGCGGAAGCTGTGGGCCTGTCCGCGTGCCTCAATCTCTTGGCGGATCACCGGGATATCCAGCGTCGCCTTGCGCACCGGCAAGAGTGCCACCCTTGTGCCCGACTTGCGGCGGCGTTCCAGCACGCCCGCCCCTGCCAGATCGCGCAAGGCACGGTTGACAGTGGCGCGGGCACAGCCGAATTCGGCCGCCAGCGCCTCTTCGCTGGGGATCAGATCTCCCGGCGGCCAGTCGCGCACGCGGATACGGCGCAGCACTTCGGCGCGGATGTCCTCCCAGCCGCCGATCACAGCGCGCCCCGCAACCGGGCGATAGTGGCGCGGTAGCGGGCGATGATGCCGTCGCGGGCCGCGTGGCGGCCTTGATGCACGATATGGCGTCCCGCTGACCAAACCTCGGCCACCATGCGGTCATCACCTGCGAAAATGAAGGTATCAAGCAACATATCACCTTGCGATGCCGCCATATCGGGCCCCGAGCAATCCAGCGCCATCAGGTCGCCCCATTGCCCCACCGCAATCGTGCCCGAATCCCGTCCAGCCGCCTTGGCGCCACCATGACAGGCCTCTTCATACAGCCGCCGCCCGGTAGAGCGCCCCGCATCAGCCAGCAACGCCCGCCCCCGCAGCCCAAGCCGTTGCGAGTATTCCAGCAGCCGCAGTTCTTCGGACAGGCTGATGCGCACATTGCTGTCCGACCCCACGCCAAACCGCCCGCCCGCCGCCAGAAAACGCACGCCGTCAAAGATGCCGTCGCCCAGACTGGCCTCGGTGATCGGGCAAAGGCCCGCAATCGCGCCACTGCGCGCCATCGCTTCGGTTTCCACAGGTTCCATCTGTGTGGCATGGATCAGGCACCAGCGGTCTGACAGGGCATGGTTTTCCAGCAGCCATTGCACCGGTCGCAGGCCCGTGGCCGCCTGCACCTCGGCCACCTCGGCCATCTGTTCGGCGATATGGATATGGATAGGGGCCTGCGGAGCCATCGCCTCGGCCATGCGCAAACCCGCGGACGAGGCGGCGCGCAAGGAATGGGGGGCGACGCCAAGCACCGTATCGGCAGGCAGATGTGACAACGCCTGCGCCGTAGCCTCCCACAGCCGCGCAAAGCGCTCGGGGTCATTGCCAAACCGCAACTGTCCCGCCGTCAAGGCCCGCCCGTCGCACCCCCCGCGTTCATACAACACCGGCAGATGCGTCAAGCCAAGGCCGGTTTCCGCCGCAGCCGCCGCGATCCGCGCGGTCATTTCGGCCAGATCGGCATAGGGCAAACCGCCGACGCCGTGGTGCAGATAGTGAAACTCGGCCACCCCGGCATAGCCCGCCTCGGCCATTTCCAACATCACCATGGCCGCGATGGCCTGCACATCCTGCGGCGTCAGACGGTCCAGAAAGCGGTACATCAGCGTTCGCCATGTCCAGAAACTGTCGTCACCGACACCCTTGGCCTCGGTCATCCCGGCCATGGCGCGCTGAAACATATGGGAATGCAGGTTGACCATGGCGGGCAACAGACAGTCGACCCCCGCCCCCGGCACGCCAGACTCCACCGCCCTTATGCGCCCCCGTTCCAGCGTAACCCGCACGTCTTGCGCCCAGCCGGTTGGCAGCAGCGCGGTTTTGGCATGGATCACGGTCATCGCAGGCTCCTTGACGTCAGCATTATGTGCAGACATAATAGCTTCAAGTTCAGACATAAGGCAAGCCAAATGGCGATTCTGCTGACCGATGCAACCCTGGCGACCATGACGGACGGCTATGGCCTGACGCCGAACGCCGCCGTGGCGATGGAGGACGGGCGCATCCTGTGGGCGGGGCCGATGGCCGACCTGCCCGCCCACCGTGCCGAGCTGCCGCGCCACTCCGTGCAAAG
>JBIHZO010000416.1:0-3412 GCA_044231405.1 Cypionkella sp.
TCGGCCCGAGCGCGCCCGGCGCAGCCGGGGGCGCGACACAAAGGCCGCGCGGCGCGGCCGCTCCGTTTTACAGCTGCTCAGTCGGCGCTCACTCGTCGGCCAGTTCCCAGCCATCGGGGTAAAACTCGAACGGCAGCACGATCTCGGTGGCGATGCGCTCCCAATGCCAGACGGTTTCGGCCTCAATCGCGATCGGCCCGATCCGCGCCTCCAGCACCTCGCTGTTGTGATGCGTGGCAAAACCCTTGGCCCGCAATGCCTTTTCCACCGCCGCCCATTTGGTGTCGATCTCTTCGGCGATGAACTCATAGATCACCACCGCCGTCTTCGGCAGCTTCACGCCCTTGCCAACCTTGGCAAAGGTTTCAAAGGTGTCGGCGCGCTGGGTGCGGTAATCGTGCATGATGGGCCTTCAAGACAGGGACAAACCCTGTCTTTAACGCCTTATGGCCCGGCTGTCATCCATGCAGCCGGAAATCGCCGCCCAAACCCCGCAGAAATCGCGCCCCGTCTTGATCTTGTCGCCACACACTTGTATCCCACACCATCCCGACTAAAATAGCGGCCAAAGGCCCTTTGATCGGCCCCCTGAACCGGAGTTACCCCATGTCCTGGACCGACGAGCGCGTCGAGACGCTCAAGAAAATGTGGGCCGAAGGCCAGTCGGCCAGTCAGATCGCCAAAGAACTGGGCGGCGTGACCCGCAATGCGGTCATTGGCAAGGTCCACCGTCTGGGCCTGTCGAACCGCGTCGGCCCCGGCACTGGCCGCGAAGACGGGGATGAGGCTGAGGTCGTGGCAGCACCGCCACCTGTGGCCATCCCGCGCGCGGAGCCGACCCCGCGCCCCGTGGTGACAGAACCGCCACGCGTGGCAGAGGCAGCGCCTCCGCGCCCCGCCCCGGAACGCCCCGCAGCTCCTGCCGCCGCCATTCCGGCCTCGGGCGCCACCATCACGCCCCTGCCGATGCGCAAGGCGATCATCCCCGCCGGTCAACCGCTGCCGCCGCAGCCTTCGGCCAACGAAATCTCGCCTGAAGCGCTGGCATCGGTGCGTGAAGTCGAAAAGCACGCCAAGCGCCTGACGCTGATGGAATTGACCGAGCGCACCTGCAAATGGCCCATCGGCGATCCCGCGACTGAAGATTTCTGGTTCTGCGGCCTGCCGTCCGTGCCCGGCAAACCTTATTGCGAAGCCCATGTCGGCGTCGCCTTCCAACCGATGAGCGCACGGCGCGACCGCCGCCGCTGATCTGTCGGAATTCAAATCTGAAGGCGCAGGCAGCCCCTGCGCCTTTTGGATTTCCACCCTCCAAGCCCAGCAACGAAGCCGTCAGGTTTCACAAGGCAACGACAGGCTTCTAATTCCCGTTCAGAATGTCTTCCAAGGCCTTGCGCGCTTCATCCTCCAGCGCCTCCCCAGCCCTGCGGCGCGCTGCATCTTCCAGACTTTCGCCGTTCTGCTGCACCACGCCCAATTCGGACTCCAACTTGGCCCGCGCTTCCGCCTCCAGAGCATCGGCCCGTGCCTGCGCCTCCGCTTCCAACTGATCCGCCTTGGCACGCAATGCGGCCTCCAGCTTGTCTTTTTCCAGATCCAGCCGGTCCTGTGCCAAAGATTCAAGGTCCAGCGAGAATTTCGGATCGGCCCAAGGCCCTTTGATCAGCAAAGGCGCCGTCAGCCCCCCTGCCCCGGCGTCATCCGCCATCGCCGTGGCCTTCACCCGGTACTCCAGATTGCGCGCGCCAAGACCCACATCCCCGGCACCCATTGCTGTGATATAGGGTGAGGTCAGGCGCAGATCATCGTTGCGCAACACCCCGGAATTGATCACAAAACTGCCTGCCAGACTGTCAAAGATCGTCTTCTGCCCCTCACCCACATAAGCGGTGTCCAGCGTCCGCAACATGCCGGGAATGTCCAGCCCCAGTATTTCGCCCTTGGTCAGCGACACCGTCCCCGATCCCTCCAACCCCTGCATGATCGCATCGACCGAATTGCCAACACCCAGGAATTTTACCCGCAGATCGCCGGTGCCGACCACCCGCCGATAGCCGCCAAGATCGGCAAGCATTGGCTGCAAGGCCATGTCGGCAAAGGCCAAGTCGCCACCCACCGACAGGCCCTTGCGCCCATTGACGACGAAATTGCCGGAAATGGTGCCCTCATACGCACGGGTCTTGCGAATATCAAACACGGCGCGGGCGCGGTCAATCGTCACCATCATCTGCGTTGCCCCCAGCTTGATCATCCCCAGATCAAGACTGTCCGCCGTCACCGCCACCGCCGCATCCATTGCAGCCAGACCGCTGACATCAATCGAATCGCGCGGCCAGCCCGCCGCACCGGCACCGCCACCCGACCCACCGCCCTCACCGCCCGACACTGCCGCCAAATCCAAGGTGCCGGCGGTCACTGTGGCCGACAGTTTGGGCCGGTCCCCCTCCGTGGTCAGATCGGCGTCCATCGCAAAGCTGTTTCCGTCCAGCACCACCGCGCCCTTGCGCAGATGCAGCGACGCTTTGGACGTCACTGTCAGCGCCCCCGTCACACGCACATCCCGCGCGCCCATGCCCTCGGGCAGTGCCGGAGCCTGCGCCCCCGCCAAAGCCGCAACCGCCGCCAGATCGCCCAGACTGGCCGTCAGATCGCCCTCAGCCTCCATCGGCGCGTGACCCGCACGGCCCGCAAAGGCTATATCCGCCGCACCCGCCCGCAGCTTCAGGTCCAGTGGCACCACCTTGCCGTCGAGAAATTTCTGAAACGCCCCCACGGTCATCGCGGCGGAAAAAGCCTGACCGCTCAGAACCGCCGCCAGATCCAGTTGCGCCGCGCCGATGTAATCGGGAATGGCGACAGTGGCCTCAATTTGTGACAACGCCACCCGCGTTCCCGCGCCATGATCAATAAAGGTCAGCGCCCCATCCGAAAACACCGCGCTGTCGATGGTAAACGGTTGCCCGACACCGGGGGTATCGGTGGTCACACCACCGCCGCCACTGCCACCAAACATCCAGTTTTCCTGACCTTTCGCGCTGCGCTCCAACACGATGCGCGGCGCAATCGCCTCTACTGCGGTGATCTTGACCACCCCGCCCATCAGGGCCGCCATATCGACCGAGATTTCCAGACCCTCGGCCTGCAGCATTGGCCCCTCGTCCGACCATTCGGCGTTCGACATGCTGACGGCCCCGGTCTTGACCCCCAGCTGCGGCCAAACCGAGGGCCGCACAGACCCCAGAATCACCAACTCCCGTCCCGTCAGCGCGTTGAACTTCGCCACCGTCAGCCCGGCGATCTTTTCCGCCGGGATCATGAAGACCGCGCCCACAGCCAAAACCAGAAACAAAAACAAAGCCATAACCGAGCGGACAATCCAGCGCATGATACCTCCACTGACATTTGCGAGCAG